>CAIWDQ010000513.1 GCA_903911455.1 uncultured bacterium | reverse complement strand
GAAGATGTTACAAGAGTTCAGAACATTTTAAACAATAGACCAAGAAAAAAATTAAAGTATTTAACACCAATTGAATTTTTATCAATATATTTGTCAAACCAAAAAGTTGCATTTATAAATTGAATTCAGCATTAATAAAATATTAATTGTATCAGCAATCCGATATTAATCGCATATTTGCATAAAAACTGACGTAATAACAAATCAGCAAATAAACATATCTCAAAAAAAGAATAATTAAGGATATTAAGAAGCTCTATCAATTTTAAAAATAGAGCTTCTTAAAAAATAAAAACAATTTTAATAATACTATAAATTATCCACAGCTCATTTCACCTGCATTCTTTTTTGCTGATAAAAGATTATATGCTCCTTTGATAACAACCTTAGCTGCATTTATATTAAAGCCTGCGGGAAGAATTACTTCTGTATAGCCATTGTCAGTAACTCCTTTATGCACTTGAATCAACTTGTATTCGGTAAATGGTTTGCCATTTTCTTCTTTATTCTTATCAAAAATAAAAATATAATCTTTATCATTAAAACTAACAATTGCCTCAGATGGTAATGAAGTAACTTTATTCCCCTCTGATTCAATTACTGCATTTACAAACATACCGGGCATTATGTTTTTACAAATATCAGTAACGTTTGCATATACTTTATATGTTTTATCAGCATTTACCGACTTACTTGTATGCGAAACAACTGCTTCATGTTGTTCTTTTTCATTATTGATAAAGAAGCGGATATTTTGGTTTTCTGTAACTTTGTCGGCATCCTTTTCAAAGAGCGTAAGTTCTAAAAACAGCTTGTCTTTATTCACTATCTCGAACAGAACATCTGAAGGTGAAACAAATTTGCCGATATTAACATTTACAGTTTTAATATACCCTGTAATTGGTGAAGTAAGAATAATTGAACGACTTATATTATTCTCATTTAAATTAACTGGATTAATACCAATAAGTGCAAGCTTTTGCTCTAATGCTTTTACCTGCGTTTTTAAGGTTTTATAATCTGCAGTAACCTGTTGTAAATTCTTTTCGGAATACACATCGTCTTTGTATAATTCTGAATGACGTTTGTATTCGGCTTCAGCATATTCCAGCTTAATCTTAGCTTCCAAAAAGCTTTGTTGAATATTAATAAATTCCTGATTCTCTATAATTGCAAGAGTCTGACCTTTGGTTACAGCATTGCCTTGCATTAAAGTTGTAGTCTTAATATAACCACCCATAGGAGCGCACACATTTGCAAGACCCTGAGGAGAAACTGCAACAATACCATTAACTTTAAGAGTGCCACTTAGTGAATGCATTTCAATTTGTCCTGTTTCAATGTTGGCAAGCTTAATCTGATCATCCCTCATTTCCACAATATCTTCAGGTATATTCTCTTTCTTTTCTTCATTTGCTTTCTTGCCACTCTTGCAAGAGAGTACTAAAAATATAATAGATATTATAAATGCTATTGAAATTATTCTATTCTTTTTCATTTTAGTTATTTATATAAACGTTCTCGTAATTCGTAATTTGTAATTTTTTAAAAAGTTTTTCCTGTAATAAATTCTATATTAATAATTGTTTGATTAAAACTATTAATAGCATCTAAACTATTTTGCTTAATATTCAGAGCTCTGTTAAGTGTTAAAACATAATCCAGATAATCGATTGCACCGGCTTTATAACTTCTAACCGATTGCTCAATTATCATATCAGCTTCGGGTACTGCTTGTTTTTCGTAATACTGAACACTTCCTAAATACTTATTATATTCATCAAGTAATGAGCGATAATTAGCTAAAAGAGATTTATTGTAAAGCTCGTAATTAGTTTGGGCGATTAATTTATGAATACCGGCTGCTTTTATTTTAGATAAATAAGGCTTAATAAATATTGGTATAGAAACTCCTAACTGAATTCCTGTAAACCGATTATCGCTTCCAAAGGATTGCGTTACTCCATTCACTTCCTGCTCACCCCGTATAGTTTGACTAAAATAACCTATATTAATATCAGGCAACATACGACTGTATTCAAGTTTCTTTTCGTAGTCAGATACCTCAAGCTGTTGCTGAATATATCCTAAAGAAGGGTTTTGAGGAATACTATTATTTTCATTAGAAATAATGTATTTGATAGGCTTCAAAACAGTATCAAGAGGATAATATGATAGGTCAGTATTTAACAAAGTAAGAAACTTACGATTAACTATAACAATATCGGCTTTAACTTGCTGCAACTGATTTTTTATTTCCATACTCTGCGAACGAGCAGTAATCATTTCCAGTTTATTTGTTTCGCCTGACTTTGCTCTTAACTCAGCAGCCCGTTGAAATCCTGTAAACAAAGTATCCTGATAAATTAATAACTTTTGTTTTGAATACAAATAAGCCAGTTGCCAATAAATCTGTTTAACTTGTGTAGCAATTTCAAGTTGTGAGCTTTTCATTTGCCATTCGCTGCTTTTTACTTTAGCATCAGCTAGTTTATATTGATTAACATATACTGTTGGGAAAGCAAAAGATTGCGAAACAGTTAATTTATTATCCTTCGCAAAAGAGTTTAACTGACCATATTCATAACTTATGTTTGTTTTATTAATATCCCATGAAGCACCTTTTAATGTTTTTTGTATATCTATATCATAAGCAGAAGATCGTATAGTTAAGTTACTATCTAATGCAATTACAATAGCATCGTGAAGATTAACAGGCTTCGATTGTTGTGCTTTTAAATTTGGGAAAGAAGTTATTCCAATTAGTAAAAGCAAAAGAGGAATCACTTTAACAGACTTCCTTTTAAAAGAAAAACGAAAGCTACGAGAAGAGAAAATAACATAAAATACGGGAAGAATAATCAAGGTAAGCAAAGTAGCAGTTATAAGTCCACCAATAACAACCGTTGCCAAAGGTTTTTGAACCTCAGCACCTGCAGAAGTTGACAAAGCCATAGGCAAGAAGCCAAGTGAAGCAACAGAAGCAGTCATTAAAACAGGACGCAAACGAGAGTGCAGACCTTTCTTTACTCTATCAATTATATCAGTTACACCATCTTTTTCAAGTCGGTTAAATTCTGCAATAAGCACAATTCCATTCAAAACAGCTACACCAAATAAAGCGATAAAACCTACACCTGCCGAAATAGAAAAGTTCATCCCTCTTAAATATAATGCAAATACTCCTCCAATTGCTGACATTGGTACTGCTGTAAATATTAAAAGGGATTGTTTTAGAGAATTAAAAGTAAAGAATAGTAATACCATTATTAATAGCAAAGCAACCGGCACAGCAATTGACAGTCTGTTTTTTGCTGCAACAAGGTTTTGAAACTGACCTCCGAAATTTAAATAATAGCCAGTTGGCATTTTTACTTTAACATCTATTTGTTTTATAACATCGTCAATTACACTTTGAATATCTCGGTTACGAACATTAAAACCAACAGTTATACGACGTTTAGTATTTTCTCTTGATACCTGAGCAGGCCCAGATTGGATAGAAATATCGGCTAACTGTTCAATTGATATCTGACCTCCATTTGGCAAAGCAACTGCTATATTTTTAACATCATCCAGACTTTGACGATAATCTTTATCCAACCTGACAACTAAACCGAAACGTTTTTCTTCATCATAAACAACTCCTGCCTGACTCCCAGCAAAAGCTGTACGTAATACTTTGTTGACATCATCAATAGACAGTCCGTATTGAGCCAAACGATCCCGGTTAAAGTTAACTTGTACTTGAGCTAATCCTGTAACTTTCTCTACATTTATATCTTCAACACCTTCTATTTGTTGAATTATTTTTTCAATCTCAGTTGCTTTCTCTGATAGTTTATTTAAGTCATCACCAAATATCTTAATAGCAATATCCTGTTTAGAACCTGAAAGTAATTCATTAAAACGCATCTGTATGGGTTGTTGAAACTCGAATTTAACTCCTGCCAAAGGAATCAAAGCTTCTTGCATCTTTTCAACAAGTTCTTCACGGGTTTTAGCTGAAGTCCATTCGCTTTTGTCCTTTAATGTAATAATATAATCACCTGTTTCCATTGGAGTAGGATCAGTAGGAATTTCACCGGAACCTATTTTACATATCGTATGTTTTATTTCGGGGAAGTTGTCGAGAAGTATTTTATTTGCTTTTTTGACAACATCAACGGTATTAGTTAACGAACCACCTTGTAGTGTAATAACACCTGCTGCTAAATCTCCTTCTTCGAGTTGAGGTATAAATTCACCTCCCAAATTATTAAACATAAATAAACTGAATAAAAACAGAAGAATTGTAGCTACAGTAACCATAAGTTTATGTTTTAAAGCAAAACCAATAACAGGATTAAATGCTTTGTGAAACATATCAATAAGTTTATCTGAGAAATTAGGTTTATGTTCTGTATTCTTACTTAAAAACATTGCTGAAATCATTGGAACATAAGTAAGGGAAAGAATAGCAGCACCTAATATTGCAAAAGCTACAACCTGAGCCATAGGACGGAACATCTTACCTTCGATTCCTATTAAAGCAATTATAGGCAAATACACAATAAGGATAATTATTTGTCCGAATGTAGCTGAACTCATCATTCGTTTAGCGGATTCAAAAACATTTTCATCCATTTGTTGCTGGTTAAGTTTTAGAATACCCGGATGATGATGCTTACTCATATTTATACGATGGACGACACTTTCGACAATAATAACAGCCCCATCTACAATAAGCCCAAAGTCAATGGCGCCAAGACTCATTAAGTTTCCAGAAACACCAAACAGATTCATAAGCGATAATGCAAAAAGCATTGACAAAGGTATAACTGAAGCCACAATAAGACCTGCACGTAGATTACCAAGTAATAAAACGAGAATAAAAATAACTATCAATGCTCCCTCTATAAGGTTTCTCGAAACAGTACCAATTGCACGACTAACCAGACTGGAACGATTAAGGAATGATTCAATTTTAACACCTTTTGGTAATGACTTTTGAATTGTAGCAATACGTGTTTCTACATTCGAAATAACTTCATGTGCATTTGCACCTTTCAACATCATCACTACACCACCTACAGCTTCGGAGGTATCAACAACAAAAGCACCATATCGGGTAGCACTTCCATACTGAACTTTTGCTATATCCCTTATCAAAACTGGAATACCAGAGGAATTAGTTTTTACAACGATCTTTTCGATATCTTCAATTGTTTTAACCAAACCAACACCACGGATAAAATAGGCATTTGGTTTTTTGTCGATATATGCACTACCTGTGTTTTCATTGTTTTTTTCGAGAGATGTAAAGATATCAGTCAAAGAAATATTCATCCCTCTTAAACGTTCGGGATTAACAGCTATTTCATATTGCTTAACTAAACCTCCGTAACTATTAATATCAGCTACTCCTGAAGTCCCAAGCATATTTCGACGCACAATCCAATCCTGAATAGTTCGTAAGTCCATTGGATTATATTTGTTTTCATAACCTTTTTCAACAGCAAGCCGATATTGATAGATCTCACCTAAACCAGTAGAAATGGGAGCAAGCTCAATCTTTGCCAGTCCTGCAGGTATCACATCTTCAGCTTCCTTTAATCGCTCACTGAGTTGCTGACGTGCCCAATAAACATCAACACCATCTTTAAAAACAACTGTTACAACTGACAAGCCCAAACGAGAAATAGAGCGTAGTTCAATAATATCAGGAATATTTACAACTGCAATTTCAATGGGAGCAGTGATAAAACTTTCTACTTCCTGTACTGCTAATGAAGGTGCAATAGAAATAATTTGTACCTGATTATTGGTGATATCAGGTATTGCATCAATAGGTAAACGCGTAAGAGAATAGGTTCCCCACCCTATTAAAGCAAGAATAAACAAACCTACAATAAATTTATTCTTTATCGAAAAATGAATGATTTTTTCAATCATAATTAAATGAATTAAATGAATACAAAAGCTCATGATACTTTTAAAGGATCATGATTAATAAATAATAGAGATTATTTTGTATTAAGCTATTTTAGGCGGCTGCCAGATAGAGGTACTTAATTCATTAATATGAACTGGAATGAAATTTGTAGTATGTTTTTTAGAATAAGTAAAACATTCAAAATGTATGTTATGCACTTGATGTATAATTGGAGACGAACAACAATTGCAAGTACAAAATGGGGAACAATAGTCTGAAGAGTGTTGAGATTGACTATCATTATTCAATTGACTTACCTGATAAGTTTGCATACAGTTATCTTCCAGATGATCCACACAAGGGATTACCTGTAGAAATGTAATGTAAAATGATAATATGTAAGCAAGTATTTTCATAATTGTTTGCAAAGATAAATATAAAAAGAATATGAAATGTTTTTTTTTATAATTTTAATGTGAATTTTAATCGTATTTTTGCATAAAAACTGACGAAACAACAAATCAGCAAATGAATATATCATAAAAAAAGAATAAAGTTAAGGATATTAAGAAGTTTTACTTCATTGAAAATCATTTTTATAACCGGATGAAACAAAGGGTTAACGAGTCTTGATGATTTTCCTTTAGATGCCTCCTCGGGTTCGCATTTCTTTCATAATGTAACTTCAATGAATATCGGTTATTTCTCAGTTCAGCCCGAATATGATGATAGCTATATCAGATGGGATGTATTGCAGCAGCAACAAGTGGTTAATCAGACTACTTATTTCCGTCATGTGAGGTTTACTGAGCCTTTGGTTGTTAAAATGGATGGCAAAAAGAGAATGGCAGTTATTACTATTTAAACAAGATCCCTAAGTATAATCTGCTAATAATCCGACAATAGTATATTTGCTTCTCCTATGAGTCCATTCGATGCATCAAATGCTCCATTCGATGGATCAAATGCTCCATTCGATGAATCAAATGCTCCATTCGATGAATCAAATGCTCCATCGGTGGAGACAAATGCTCCATTTGCGGAGACAAATGCTCCATTCGCGGAGACAAATGCTCCATTCGCGGAGGTAAATGCTCCATTCGATGAATCAAATGCTCCATTAGATGAATCAAATGCTCCATTTACTAAAGCAAATGCTCTAATATCAGAAGAAGATGCTTAATTTGATTATTTCTTATCAATTTTAATAAACATAAATGGAATGAATGGTATAAATGTTTTTTTAATAAACCTAATATCCGCAAGCTAGTTATTAACAAAAGTCATCAAAATATTGTGCAAAAGTATCTTGCACAATATTTGACAACTGGAAAATTTCACCTAATTTAGTGCTACGAAACAACCAATTAAATAGTAAAACT
>CAIWDQ010000512.1 GCA_903911455.1 uncultured bacterium | reverse complement strand
TATTAATAATCAGAATTGTAAGATGATTAAAATAACACTACCTGATAACTCAGTTAGAGAATATAATGAAGGTGTAACTTCACTTGAAATTGCAAAAAGCATCAGTGAAGGATTAGCTCGTAATGTGCTAGCAGCAAAAGTAAATGATGAAGTTTGGGATGCAAATCGTCAGATTAACTCAGATGCATCGTTAAAACTTTTTACATGGAATGATACTGAAGGAAAAGCTGCTATGTGGCATTCTTCTGCACATTTGATGGCTGAAGCAATTGAGACATTATACCCTGGAGTTAAATTTGGTATTGGTCCTGATATTGAAAACGGATTTTATTATGATATAGATTTTGGTGAATATAGCATTTCGTCTGATGACTTCAAAAAAATTGAAGATAAGATGATGGAATTTGCAAGCCAGAAACAAGAATTCAAACGCAAAGACATTACAAAAGAAGAAGCTCTAAATTACTTCACAACAAAAGGTGATGAATATAAACTTGAATTGATAAATGATTTGCAAGATGGAACTATTTCATTTTATGAATCAGGAGTTTTTACTGATCTTTGCCGTGGACCTCATATACCAGATACTAGTTCAATTAAGGCAGTAAAACTTTTAGCTACAGCTGGAGCTTACTGGCGAGGAGATGAAAAACGTAAGCAATTGACCCGAATTTATGGTATTACATTCCCTAAACAAAAAGAATTAGCTGACTATTTAATTTTATTGGAAGAAGCTAAAAAGCGAGACCACCGTAAATTAGGTAAAGAACTTGAGTTGTTTACATTTTCAGCAAAAGTTGGAATGGGATTACCAATATGGTTACCTAAAGGTGCTGCATTAAGAGAAAGATTAGAGAATTTCTTACGAAAAATACAGAAGAATGCCGGTTATGAACAAGTAATTTGCCCACATATTGGAAACGTTGAATTATATAAGACTTCAGGACATTATCAGAAATATGGAGCAGATTCATTTAGACCTATTACGACTCCTGTTGAAGGTGAAGAATTTTTCTTGAAACCTATGAATTGTCCTCATCACTGTGAGATTTATAAATATAAACCACGTTCGTACAAAGACCTTCCAATAAGATTGGCTGAATTTGGAACTGTTTATAGATATGAACAAAGCGGAGAGTTACATGGATTGACAAGAGTAAGAGGGTTTACTCAAGACGATGCACATTTATTCTGTCGTCCTGATCAATTAAAACAGGAATTTATAGCTGTTATTGATATTGTATTGTATATCTTCAAGACATTAGATTTTAAAGATTATACTGCACAAATCTCTTTAAGAGATAAAGTGAACAGAGAAAAATATATTGGCAGCGATGAAAACTGGGAAAAAGCTGAAAATGCAATCATTGAAGCTGCTGCTGAAAAAGGATTGAATACTGTAATAGAATATGGAGAAGCCGCATTCTATGGTCCAAAGCTTGACTTTATGGTTAAGGATGCTATCGGAAGGAAGTGGCAATTAGGTACTATACAAGTAGATTACAATCTTCCTGAGCGTTTTGAACTGGAATATGTAGGAAATGATAATCAAAAACATCGTCCGGTAATGATTCACAGAGCACCATTTGGTTCAATGGAAAGATTTGTAGCAGTTTTAATAGAGCATACAGCTGGGAAATTCCCACTCTGGTTAACACCAGAACAGTTCATAATACTACCTATTAGCGAAAAATACGTAGATTATGCAAAAAAACTTTTAAATGTTCTAAAAAATTACGAACTTCGCGGCCTCATTGACGAAAGAAATGAAAAGACGGGTAAAAAGATCAGAGATGCTGAAATGCAGAAGATTCCGTATATGATCATCGTTGGTGAGAAAGAAGAAGAAAGTGAAACATTATCAGTAAGGAAGCAAGGGGAAGGCGATTTGGGTAGTTTTACTGCTGAAAGTTTTGCAGAATTAATAAATAATGAAATAAAGCAATTAATAGGCTAAAAAAAACATAATTAACAAGAATTATTCATTAATATAGGAGGAAACGTTATAGCAACACCATTTTACGTCAACAGAAATAGATTCCAAAGACCGCCCGAAAGGAAAGTTGAAGAACTACACAAAATAAATGAAAGAATTGAATCGCCTGTAGTTCGTGTTGTTGGTGAAAATATTGAGCAAGGAATTTATAATATTAAAGATGCGTTAAAAATTGCATATAATTTAGAATTAGATTTGGTGGAGATATCCCCTACAGCTAATCCGCCTGTATGCAGAGTAATAGACTATAGAAAATTTCTCTATGAACAAAAGCGCAAACAAAAAGAAATTAAAGCTAAATCAGCTAAGATTGTGGTAAAAGAAATCAGGTTGGGTCCTCAAACGGACGAACATGATTTCAATTTTAAGCTCACACATGCTATGAAGTTCCTAAAAGATGGAGCAAAAGTGAAGGTAGATGTATTCTTTAAAGGGAGAACGATTATTTATAAGGAACAAGGAGAATCAATATTATTAAAATTTGCCGAAGCCTTATTAGAATATGGGAAACCTGAAATGATGCCTAAACTAGAAGGAAAGCGAATGATGATGATCATTGCACCAAAAAAATAAAAAGAATAATTAATTTTTTAATATATATAAAGCGATGCCTAAAATCAAAAGCAAATCCAGTGCAAAAAAAAGATTTACTTTAACAGGTACTGGTAAAATTAAGAGGAAGCATGCTTACAAAAGTCACATCCTAACAAAAAAGTCTACAAAACGTAAGCGTAATTTAACTTACACTACGACTGTAGATACTGCGGATGTGAAAAGAGTAAGAGAAATGCTAACAAAATAATTTTTTATTTATTAACCTTGTTTACAGCACAAAAGATTCATACAGGAAATGATGAACGCTTAAACAAAAAAACAAAAAACGATGCCAAGATCAGTAAATGTAGTAGCTTCAAGAGCTAAAAGGAAAAAACTCCTGAAATTGACGAAAGGTCAATTTGGTCGCAGGAAAAATGTTTGGACTGTAGCAAAAAATGCCTTAGAAAAAGGTTTATTATATGCTTACAGAGACAGAAGAAACAAAAAACGTAGTTTCAGAAACTTATGGGTAACCCGTATTAATGCAGGAGTTAGACCTTACGGTTTATCCTATTCTGTATTTATTGGTGGACTTCATAAAAAAAACATCACATTAAACAGAAAAGTATTAGCTGACTTAGCTATGAATAATCCCGAAGCTTTTAAAGCAGTGGTTGAATTAGTTAAAAGTTAATATAAAACTGTTTAAAAAGTAACTTTAAAAGAACAGTTGCACAAAATAATAATTTAAAGGAGATATTTATTATTACATAATAAAAGTAATAATATTAAATCCAAAATAAACAATAAAAAAATTATATAGTCATGAGCAAACCAGAGTTAATGCAATATGTTGAAGACCTGACTACAAAAAGAGAATTCCCAAACTTTAAAGCAGGTGATACTATTACCGTTTCATATAAAATTAAAGAAGGTACAAAAGAACGTATCCAGCTTTTTCAAGGTGTAGTTTTACAAAGAAACGGAAGTGGTAATACTGAAACCTTTACAGTAAGGAAAATTTCAGGTAATACAGGTGTTGAGAGAATATTTCCTATTACTTCGCCTTTTATTGATACAATTGAAATAAATAAGAGAGGTGTTGTAAGAAGAGCTAGAATATTCTACTTAAGAGGTTTAAGAGGAAAGAAAGCAAGAATCAAAGAAAAGAGAATGTAGTTTTTGTTTTTAATAATTCAAAACCCTGTCATTTAACAATGGCAGGGTTTTTTTATTTAAATAAACTTTAATAATAATATCATTTAATTCAAAAATTCTTACTAGGTTTGCTGAATAATTATTTAATAAAAAAATAACATGAAAAGAAGATTGTTTTTATTATGTTTAGTACTCACATTAGTCAACTTAAACATTAAAGCCCAACAAAAATTAGGAGGTATATCATCTGAAATGCTGAATGATATTAAAAAGTCATACATTAATCATAAAATAGATGGAATTGGAAATGCAATTTCTAATAATGAAATTAAAAAACTAGCTTTTAACAGAAAAAACGTTAATGCTAATGACATTTATTTTTCAAATAGAATTAAATCAAAAGGTATTACAGATCAAAAATCTTCTGGTAGATGTTGGTTGTTCTGTAGTTTGAATGTAATAAGGAATAAAGTTATCACAAAAAATAGTCTTGGAGAGTTTCAATTCTCACAGAATTATGCTTTCTTTTGGGATCAATTAGAAAAAGCAAATTTATTTCTTCAAAATATTATAGAAAATAAAGATAAACCTATGGATGATAAGAAAGTTGAATGGCTTTTTAAGAATCCAATAGGTGATGGTGGGCAATGGACAGGTCTGGTAAATATTACCCAAAAATATGGCTTAGTACCTTCTGATATAATGCCTGAGACAAAGAATAGTGAAAGTACAAATGTGATGTCTTCTATCTTAGCAAATAAATTAAGAGAAGATGGTTTAATGCTTAGAGATTTGTCAACAAAAGGAGCTAAAGGAGATGCTTTGCAAAAGCAAAAAACTGAAATGTTAGGTGAAATATATAAAATACTTGTTTATTGTTTGGGCGAACCTCCAACTGAATTTACATGGAGATACAAAGATGCCAGTGGGAAAATTAGTGAACCGAAAAAGTATACTCCCGTTTCATTCTTCAAAGAGTTTGTAAATATAAATTTAGGTGATTATGTGATGCTAATGAACGATCCTTCTCGTCCATTTTATAAATTATATGAAGTAGAATATGATCGTCATACTTTTGATGGTGATAATTGGAAATATATTAATTTGCCAATTGACGTTATTAAAGAAATTTCAAAGAACTCAATACTTGATAGTAATGCATTATATTTTTCATGTGATGTTGGCAAGCAATTATTCAGCGAGAAAGGTATACTTGATGTTAATAATTATGATTATGATAATCTTTTTGGCATTAAGTTTGGAATGGATAAAAAACAACGTATTCAGACTTTTGAAAGTGGTTCGTCACATGGTATGACATTAATTGCGGTTGATCTTGATAAAGATAATAAACCCATCAAATGGTTGTTAGAAAACAGTTGGGGTAATGCAGGGTTTGAAGGACATTTAATTATGACTGATAAATGGTTTGAGGAATATATGTTCCGCTTAGTTGTTAATAAAAAATATGTTCCAGCTGAAGTATTAAAAGTACTAGAACAAAAAGCTATATTATTACCACCTTGGGATCCAATGTTTCAACCTGAAGAATAAATTCTCTAATTGATTAATTCAAATTATTATTGAAACAATTCATTTTATATTTATTAAAATAATATGGAAAAAACATTAGGCAAAGATATTTATGATTGGCTTCTTCAATTAGGCTTAAGTCATAGTAATGCCATTATCCTTAAAGGAGTAATAATTGTTATTGGACTATTAATCCTTAGTTATATTGTATTTAAAGTAACACAAAAAATAGTTGTAAAATTATTTAAAGAAATCGCCAAACGTACCGAAACAACATGGGATGATATCATGGTAGAACGCAGGGTGTTTCATCGTTTGGCTTACATCGCTCCTGCCCTACTTATCCATGCCCTCACTCCTACTATGCTAGCTGAATATCATATATGGTCGAGTATCTTACAAGCTGCTCTTAAGATATATATGGTATTTATTGTGATTATAGTTATGGATGCATTCTTTAACACAATAGTTGATATATACCAGGATTTTGAGTTATCTAAATTTAAACCTATTAAAGGTTATGTACAGATATCTAAGATAGTTATTTATATCATTAGTGCAATCATAATTATATCTGTTTTAATAGGTCAATCGCCTTTGTATTTGTTGGGTGGTTTAGGTGCACTTTCTGCTGTAATGATGTTAATTTTTAAAGATACTTTACTTGGTTTTGTTGCAAGTATACAGTTATCAAGTAATGATATGTTACGTCCTGGTGACTGGATTACAATGAGTAAATTTGGTGCTGATGGTGTTGTAAAAGATATTAACCTTACTACAGTTAAAATTGAGAATTTTGATAATACTATCACTACAATCCCCACCTATTCATTCATCTCGGATGCTTTTCAAAATTGGAGAGGAATGGAAGAATCAGGTGTTCGACGTATCAAAAGATCTATTAATATTGATATACATAGTGTGATTTTCTGTACACCTGAAATGATCTCAAAGTTTGAGAAAATTGATTTGATAAAAGTATATATGAAATCAAAACAAGCAGAACTTGATGAATTTAATACTAAAAATATGGTTGACGATAGTATTATGGTTAATGGCAGAAGACAAACTAATCTGGGTGTATTTAGAATGTATATACAAAACTATTTGAAAGATAATCCATATCTATCTAATGATGATACTTTGGTTGTTCGTCAATTACAGCCTTCAGAAAAAGGTTTGCCTATTGAAATTTATGCTTTCAGTAAAGTTCTTGAGTTTGATGCTTATGAAAATTTAATTGCTGATATCTTTGATCATATTTTAGCTGTGGTTCCTCAATTTGAATTGCAAATCTTTCAGAATCCTACCAGTATAGATTATAAATAAAATAAGGATGTTGTAGGATCATATTATTTTTATACTTTTGCATACATTAAAAGGGCTGTTAACTCAGTTGGTTTAGAGTGTCACCTCGACAAGGTGATTCAAAAACGCTACATCTAACTCAATACAAGGCATTTAGACAGATTCAGCAATGAAAACTGCGACAAAATTGCCAAAAGCATAATAATTAGGGGCTGTTATCTCAGTTGGTTTAGAGTGTCGCCTTGACAGGGCGGAAGTCACTGGTTCGAGTCCAGTACAGCCCACCTAGTTACATAATATTTTTATAAATTTCGAGCCAAAGGGCAATAAAAAAGCCTGTGAGATTTCTCACAGGCTTTTTTATTATGGATAATGTCCTTTATTACAATTTCCTTATGTTATGCGTAACTACTCCAAAAATCATCTTATAACCTGAGTTCGATATAAGAAAAATGAAAAAAAAGTTGCATGTTTGGTGTATATTTATTACTTTTGTAGCTGACAAACAACATAATAATAAAATACACCATGAACATACAACGTTCAAATTTAGTAGATTTTTTTTATATAACAGATGAATTTTGTAAAGAATTTGATAAAACAACACATTCTTCAGCTTTATCTCAAGATACGACTAAAGCAAAAAGAAATAAGCCTTCTAAATTATCACATA
>CAIWDQ010000511.1 GCA_903911455.1 uncultured bacterium | reverse complement strand
TAAAAAATAAATTATTATTAATTAAAATTTAAGTTGTATCTTTGTTTTTTATAAGAATAATCTAAAACACATTAATTATGGTTTTGAGTGTTGAAAATGTTGCTAAATCGTATGGTAGGAACAAAGTCCTGAAAGATGTTTCCTTCCAAATGCAAGCTTCCGGTTTGTATGGTATCGTTGGCGAAAACGGTTCAGGCAAATCAACCTTACTTAAAATCATAGTTGGCGAATTAAAACCAGATAATGGATTAATAACTGCTGAATGTCGTCTTGGTTATTGTCCGCAAAATACATTACTTTTCTCGCAACTTACAGTTGAAGAACATTTCAAATACTTTGCAGCTGCTTATAAAATTGATAAAGAAATTTATTATAAGCAAAGCGAATATCTGATGGATTATTTTAATTTTAAAAAGTATCTGAACTTTAAAATAAGTAATCTAAGTGGAGGTACGCAGCAAAAACTAAACCTTGCCATCGCACTTTTACATAAGCCGGATTTGTTGATACTTGATGAACCATATAGTGGATTCGACTGGGATACTTATTTAAAGTTTTGGAATCTTACACATCAACTTAGGGAAGAAGGTTGTTCAATACTTGTAGTTAGCCATCTGATTACTGAAAAGGAACGATTTGATACAATATTTAATCTCAATTCAGGTCAATTATCATGAGTATAAATAGAATTATAACAGCTTTAATCATGATTTTGCGAATGTTGTTCAGACGCAGAGTAGTTATATTGCTATTGGTGCTTATGCCTCTTGTATTTCTATCAGTTGTAGAATTGACTGCATCAGTAAAACATATTTTCTTCAGGTTGGCTTCATTAAATGAAAAGGTTTTTATTGAAGAAAGCCAGAAACAAATATCGTTAATCTTTTTTTCGATTACTTCAACAGGATTTCTGGTTTCTTTTCTTGCGTTAAATCTTATTCAGATTAACAATGATTCTAACAAAAGGCTTGTTATATGTGGTTATAATCCTTTAGAACTGCTTTTCGCTAATTTGCTTTGTTTGCTCCTTGTCATATTCTTTATAGCTATGTATATCGGCTTGTTGATTAATGTTTTCTTTTCAGTAAAACATCTGATATTGTATATCCTCGGACTTAGTTTAATTGGATTCGTTTATGGTTGTTATGGCCTAGCTATTGGTAGCCTTATTAAAGGGAAACTGGAAGGTGTATTTTTAATTGTTTTACTTGCAAACATAGATTCAGGCTGGCTCCAAAACCCGATGTATTATGCAGATGCACATAATAATATTATCATTCGTTATCTTCCTGCTTATTACCCTGCACAATCAGCTATTATTGCTGCCTTCACAGATTATTCTGCTATGAATGCAAGGTTTTATAGTATTTTATATGGTTTGTTCTTTTTAATACTTTCTTCACTTATTTTTTATAATAAAATGCATATTAAGAAATGAAAAAACAACTAATAAACATACCATTTATTGAATCAAGTAGAAGACTTTTTAATGCTGGAGGTATTTCTTTTAAAGGGATATTTACTTTAATAATCTTCTATCTTCAACTAATTATTTCAATACCTTTATCATTTTTACAAAATATTATTTTCAACAATAAAATAAAGAACACTAAGATAAAAGAAGATCCGGTTTTTATACTTGGACATTACAGAAGTGGCACTACTTATTTGCAGAAGCTAATGGCAAGCGACAATCAATTCGGTTATTTAACTAACTATGATGCTTTATTTGCTAATAGCTGTCTCCTTTTCGGGAAGAAATCACAAATTGTTTTTCAATTCATAATTAATCTTTTCAGGATTAAAAATCCTTTCTTTAATAATAGTATAGTATTACTCTCGGAACCTACAGAAGAAGATGATTATCTGATGAACAAAGTCTCAGCCTATTCTGCTTACTGGGGTCTTATATTCCCAAAGCGATGGCGTGAATGGTTAAATGGTTCACCACAATTATTAAGCCCTGAATATACTGAAGGATGGAAGAAGGAATACATAAACACGCTTAAGTTTATTACATATAAAAGTAACGGTAAAAGACTTATATTAAAAAGTCCACCAAACACTGAACGGGTAAATTTATTACTTCAAATGTATCCAAAGGCAAAGTTTATTTTTATTTATCGGAATCCTTATCATCTCTTTTATTCAATTAAAAATATGTGGAAGAATGCCATTCTTAATTATTATAGTGTTCAGAAACTTACCGAAGAAGAGTTAGATGATCTTGTCTTCGGTCACTTTGATTACTTAATGGAGAGATATGAAGAAGATAAAAAATTAATCCCTGAAGGTAACCTAATCGAGATTTCGTATGAAGAACTAAAAGAGGATTCATTCAATACAATTAAAAAGATATATTTAAACCTAAGCATTTCAGGGTTTGATACTGCATCTGATAATATTAAATCTCAAATAGAATTTGAAAAAGAGTATAAAAACTTTTCATTTAACTTTAGTGAAGACACTTTTAATAAGATTGAAGAGAAATGGGGGAAATATATTAAACAATGGAATTACGATCGTATGGGCTCTTAATTGGTTTTAAATTTATGTTTTGAATGAAGACTCTTATATAATATATGTATGATTTAATTTTATGATGAGTTAGATTAACAAATGTAATAGGTTTTTTTCTAAAAGATTTACTGATTCTATTATACTTAATTCGTTAGTTGGTATCATTAAATTAGGATGTGTAGGTGCTTCATATATAGCATCAATACCTGTAAACTGTTTTATTTCACCAAGTCTGGCTTTTTTGTACATCCCTTTTACATCACGTTTCTCACATGTACTAAGAGGTGCATTTATATAAACTTCAATAAAATCATCATCACCAATAATATTTTTAGCAAGTTCTCTTTTAATTTTTGTAGGACTTATTAATGCAACTATCACAATAATACCATTATTAATAAGCAATCTCGAAACTTCAGCTATTCTTCTTACATTTTCAAATCTTCCATCATTAGAAAAATCCAGGTCTTTATTTAGGCCTTTACGCATATAATCACCATCAATCACGACAGAAATGAGATTTTTATTTAATAATAAACTTTCAAATTGTATAGCGAGTGTAGTTTTACCTGAGCAGGGGAGTCCTGTAAACCAAATTACTTTTGCTTTTTGATTAAATTGTTTTTCTTTATTTTCTCTGATTGATGGAAGTGTAGGATTAGTATACATAATTATTGTTTTAGTTAATTTTGCAAAGATAATAAATATAATAAGAGCTTAAAAAAGAAAGGCGACTTATTCATACTATAACTGAATATAAAATTATATATAAAACCACGAATATTTTCAATAATCTAAATGATAGATAATTGTATTTTAAATTAGATTAATTGTAGCTCTATTTATAAATAAATTTTCTTTAATAAGAAAAATCTTAAAAAAGACGTTTTGCAAATAGCTGAATAAGAACCAAGTTACTACTATTTCCCGGAAATAGTAGTAACTTGGTCTCCATTTGTATCTATTTCCTGGAAATAGTTGCAACTTGGTCTCCATTTATAACTATTTCCTGGAAATAGTAACAACTTAACTCTGATTCGTATCTATTTCCTGGAAATAGTAGCAACTTAACTCTGATTTGTATCTATTTCCTGGAAATAGTAGCAACTTGGTTTCTTTTTGGTGATATTACAAAAAAAGGCTTAAGAAGATTACTTTATTTGGTGATTTATTATTTTGGTATGAAAAAGAAAAGCCGGCTTCAATTTAGAAACCGGCTTTTTTGTTTGTGATCCCGACAAGAATCGAACTTGTATTTAAAGTTTAGGAAACTTTCGTTCTATCCGTTGAACTACGGGACCAATCTCCTATAAAGAGACTGCAAAGATACAAAAATTATTTAACTTCGCTGCCATTGTTTATAGTTTCCGTTGGAGCTACAAAACAAAGCTTGCCGTCATAGTTTTCGGCCATTAATATCATCCCCTGAGAAGTAATTCCTTTTAAATCTTTAGGTGCTAAGTTAACAAGTATGCTAACCTTTTGCCCTATTATGTTTTCTGGTTCGTAATACTCTGCAATACCCGAAACGACTGTACGTTTGTCCATACCGGTATCAATTGTCAACTTTAAAAGCTTTTTTGTCTTTGGAACTTTAACAGCTTCTATAATTGTACCTGTACGGATATCTATCTTAGCAAAATCATCGTATTCTATATTAGCTTTGGCAGGTTTGGCTTCCACATTTGCTTCTTCGTTAGCCTTTTTAGTATCTAATAGTTTCTGCACTTGTTTATCAATATCCACGTCCTCTATTCTCTGGAAAAGAAAATCAACAGCACCCAATTGGTGTCCTTCTTTTATTAAATCAATACTTCCGGCTTTATCCCATTTCTCTAAAGTAATAATAAGCATCTTACTTAATTTATCAGCAGTAAAAGGCAGGAAAGGCTCGCAAACAATACTTAAATTAGCACAAATCTGTAAAGAAATATTCAAGACAGTTTTCACCCTTTCAGGATTGGTTTTAATCTGTTTCCAAGGCTCGTTTTCGGTAAGATATTTATTACCTAAGCGTGCAAGATTCATCATCTCATTAATAGCTTCGCGAAAGCGATAACTTTCAATACTGGCAGCAATACTTGCAGGGAAATTCTTTATATCATCCAAAACTGTTTTATCAGCATCATTAGTTTCTCCTAAAGCAGGAACTATTCCTTCATAATATTTAGAAGTCAACACCAAAGTACGGTTCACAAAGTTACCGAAGATAGCAAGCAATTCATTATTATTCTTAGCTTGATAATCTTTCCAGGTAAAGTCGTTATCTTTAGTTTCGGGAGCATTCGCGCAAAGCACATATCTTAATTCATCCTGTTTGCCTGGGAATTCTTCCAGATATTCGTGCAACCATACAGCCCAGTTACGAGAAGTAGATATCTTATCACCTTCCAGATTCATAAACTCATTAGCAGGAACATTATCAGGTAAGATATAACTGCCTTCAGCCTTTAACATTGCGGGGAAAATAATACAATGGAATACTATATTATCCTTTCCGATAAAATGAACAAGCTTAGTTTCTTTATCCTTCCAATACTTTTCCCATTCAGGTGTCAACTCTTTTGTTGCAGAAATATAGCCTATAGGGGCATCAAACCAAACATAAAGAACTTTACCTTCGCCACCTTCAATATCTGCAGGAAGTTTTACACCCCAATCCAAATCTCTGGTTACAGCACGAGGTTGTAAACCTTGATCCAGCCATGATTTACATTGTCCGTATACATTCGTTTTCCAATCGTCCTTATGACTAACAAGTATCCATTCTCTAAGGAAATCTTCATACTTTTCTAAAGGAAGAAACCAATGTTTGGTCTCCTTCATCACAGGTTGATTGCCACTAATAGCCGAACGAGGATTGATAAGGTCGGTAGCATTTAAAGTAGTTCCGCATTTCTCGCATTGATCACCGTAAGCTTTTTCGTTACTGCAATGAGGACAAGTCCCGGTAATATATCTATCAGCTAAAAACTGTTTGTTTTCTTCATCATAATATTGAAAAGAAGTCTTCTCAACAAAATCATTCTTATCATAAAGAGTCTTAAAGAACTCAATAGCAGTTTCGTGATGCACTTTATTAGAAGTGCGTGAATATATATCAAAAGAAACACCAAAATCAACGAAAGATTTCTTAATAATGCCATGATATTTATCTACGATTTCCTGAGGAGTTACACCTAATTGTCTTGCCTTAATAGTAATAGGAACACCATGCTCATCGGAGCCTCCGATAAATAAAACATCCTTACCTGTAGAACGTAAATAACGAACGTAAATATCAGCAGGAACATAAACTCCTGCTAGATGTCCGATATGGATAGGGCCATTAGCGTAAGGCAATGCCGAAGTAACTGTATATCTTTTAAAATCTGTATTGTTCATAACTCTGTGTAAACTTTTAACATTCTTTTAGTAAATTGTATCTAAATAATGAGTATTTTAGCTAACTCAAATTAGACGGCAAAGATACATAATTTTTGGGAGTTACTTAAATAGTATTAATACTTTATTAATCAGTAGGGATGATAAGAAACAAAAAGCAGGGTGGTAAGTTAATAATCGGATTGATTGCATTGATAATTGCAATGCTTAGCGGAACAGGCTATGAAATGCAGAGCAATGTTAAACCAATCCATCTTAAATCTATTAGTAGAAATAAACCCGAAAATAGTTCTTATGTTCCCGATCAGCATAAAATAAGATTTATTGATAGTCTGGTGACTGCCTCTTATAAAAAAGGTATGTTTAACGGGACTATACTTGTTGCCGAAAAGGGAAAGATACTTTATGAAGGTGCTTTTGGGTATTCTGATCTTAAAACTAAAGATACATTAAATGTAAATACTCCTTTCCAGCTTGCTTCTGTCTCAAAGATGTTTACTGCTGCTGCAATAATGCTTTTGCATGATAAAGGTAAGCTTAATTATGATGACCCTATTAATAAATATTTGCCAGAAATTCCTGCTGATGGTATCACGATACGCAATCTTTTGAACCATCGTTCGGGCTTACAGAATTATATTTATGTAGCCGATCATTATTGGAATAAAACCAAAGTTCTTACTAATAATGATATTCCTTTCTTATTTAAAATATATAAAATTAAACCTTTCTTTAAGCCGGGAGCTCGCTTCCAGTATTGCAATACAAATTATGCTTTATTAGCTTTGATTGTTGAAAAGATTTCCAAAACTTCTTTTCCTGAGTTTATGAAAGCAAATATCTTTGATCCACTTGGGATGAAGGACTCTTATATATATAGTAAGGCTGTTGATAATTTTATTGCGGGAAGTGCTAAAGGATTTTCGTTTTATTTTAGAGGAAGATCTTTTAAAGAAGAAATTCCTGATTATTTAGATGGTGTTACAGGTGATAAAGATATGTTTTCAAGTGTAAGGGATATGTTTTTATTTGATCAATCGTTGTATGACTGCACTATTTTAAAAGCCTCTACTATTGCCGAAGCTTTTACTGCCGATCCAAGTGATAAAGGCAAACTTAAGAAATATGGTTTTGGATGGAGATTAAGAGTTAGTGATGATGAGCGTCAGGAGGTTTATCATTATGGTTGGTGGCATGGTTTCCGCACTTATTTTGTAAGGGAGCTATCTGATAAACTTACTATTATCTCTTTAAACAATCGTTCGAACGTTCATATTAATACTATTCTTTGTAAGATTTTATGGTATCCTTATGATGATACTAAGACATCTAAAGGTAAAAAACATAAAAGAAATACTTTAGATGAAAGCGAAGATAATTCTGAGGAAGGATTATAAGAAGAAGTGCCTTGAATACTTGGAGTGCCTTGAGTACTTAGAGTTGTTAAGAAAGTTATCCTGACAGGTTTCCCGTCCTGTCAGGTTTAGATCAAGAAAGTTTTTATACCTGACAGGATGGGAAACCTGTCAGGATTATCTTTTACATAAGTCAAAAATAATTTTATAAATAATTAAGAAATGCAGACTCCTTCATATTTAAAATCAGGTGACAAAATAGCTATTGTGGCTCCTGCCCGTAAGACTTCCAGGGAGGAGTTGAAACCTGCTGTTGATGTGTTGAATTCGTGGGGTTATGAAGTTGTGTTTGGTGATAATCTTTTTAAAGAATTAAATCAATTTTCAGGTAGTGATGAGGAACGTGCTTTTGATTTTCAAAAGGCTTTGGATGCTGATGATATTAAAGCTATTTTAATTGCCCGCGGAGGTTATGGTATTTTAAGAATTATAGATAAATTAGACTTCACTAAGTTTGTAAAGAATCCTAAATGGATAATTGGTTATAGTGATGTTACTATTTTCCATTCACACATTAATAAAAATTATTCTATAGATACCTTGCATGCTACTATGCCTCTTAATTTTCCTGTTGATGGTAGCATTAACCAATCTTTAAATACTTTACATACTGCTTTAAAAGGGGAATCTTTAAGTTATGAAATAGAAAAGCATTCTTTAAATAGAAAAGGTAGTGCTAAAGGTGAGTTATGTGGTGGGAATCTCTCTATTTTATATGCATTATCGGCTTCTGTTTCGGATATTAATACTGATGGTAAAATTTTATTTATTGAAGATTTGGATGAATATCTTTATCATATTGATCGCATGATGCTGAACCTTAAACGTAGCGGGAAGCTTGATAAGTTAGCTGGATTAATTGTAGGTGGCATGAGTGAGATGCGTGATAATACGGTGCCTTTTGGCAAGACAGCCGTAGAGATTATTGCTGAAACTGTTGCTGAATATAATTATCCTGTGTGTTTTAATTTCCCTGCCGGACATACATCAGAAAACTATGCTCTTATAATGGGGCGTAATGTTCGTTTGACAGTTGATGATACTGTCGTTCTTAAATTTGATTAATCAAAATAAAACATGGCTGAACATAATGAATTAGGGGCTTTGGGAGAAAAGCTCGCGGTAGCTTATTTAAAAGAAAATGGGTATGAAGTATTGGAAACTAACTGGCGTTCGGGACAGTTAGAGATTGATATTATTGCTAAGAACAAAGACTTTATAATAGTTGCTGAGGTAAAGACACGTTCTACAAATGTGTTTGGCGAACCCGAAGAATTTGTTAATAAACAAAAACAAAAGTTGCTAATAAGAGCAGCCAGTGATTATGTAGTTAAGATGGATTTGGATACTGAAGTTCGTTTTGATATCATTTCTGTTTTAATTAAAGGAAACAAAAATCAGGTTAATCATATTATAGATGCTTTTTATGCAAGGCTTTAAGAAGCGTTATAAACAGAAATGTATTTATTAAATCATAATGATTTTATTAATGCTGAATTCAATTTATAAATGCAACTTTTTGGTTTGACAAATATATTGATAAAAATTCAATTGGTGTTAAATACTTTAATTTTTTTCTTGGTCTATTGTTTAAAATGTTCTGAACTCTTGTAACATCTTC
>CAIWDQ010000510.1 GCA_903911455.1 uncultured bacterium | reverse complement strand
GAAAAATTGAAGAAGCTAATAACTCATTAGAAGGTTTTAGCCCCGACAGGATATTAAGATACGATGCAGGACATAGAGCCGCAGTAGAACAAATGACGGCAGGTCCTGTTAAAACATTGATGTTAGCAATGTTTGATCCTGCCCGTACAGCTTATGAAGCTAGCATAACTACCAAAAACATCAGCATTTCTTCAGGAAGTGAAGATGTAGTTTTAACAAATGCCCAAATAAAATTAGTTGGTACGAGAGTATCGGCTATAAAAAGAAAAATAAGGGAATTAAGTGTAGCAAGTGAAGAAAAGTCAAATCTTGTTTTCTTTGATTTAACAAATGTTGAATATTATTCATCAGGTCGTCAGTCGGATATTGTAAGGAAGATTAACGAATTAGAAATTAAAGTAACTTCAAAACCCGCTTTTATTACTGTAATACCTTTCGTACATAGTTTGAAAACTGATTTAGGTATTTTTGATACCAAATTAGATCAGTTTACAACAATTGATCTAAACAAAACAAATGTTGGTCCTTTGTTACAAAATTTAAAGAATGCCTACGCATACGATAAAGGTAGCTTAATGACACTCCATTTTGCTGATCTTACTCAGATATTTAATTTCTTTCCTGTTCATTATTTGTATGATAAAATAGTAAGAGCAGAAGATTACGTTAGCGGGAATCAGGTGTTTATTGCAAACCCAATACTTCCAGTATCTATTGTATCGGGACTTAAAATTGGCTCTAGTAATTTAGCATACTTCGAAAACAAAGGTCAGGAACCAATTTGGGCATTCATGTCAATAAACATAGTAAGCGAAATTCCGCCGGATGCATTATTAATACCTGAAAACAGCAATGTTTTAACCGAAATATTAAACTTAGGTCCTAAAACAGCCAAAAATATGATGATCGGCTGTACGGGCGATACTACCAAAGTAAAAGTAAAAATCACAATAAGAAAAAGGAAAAAGAAGAAATAAAAACAATTAACAATTAATAATTAATAATTAATAATTGGAAAAAGAAGAGTCGTTATCATTTGCATGGTAGCGGCTCTTTTGTATTCCTGCTTAGCGGTTTCAATCCGCTTAGCAGGTAAATATAAATGTCTTGGATAATAACCGCTAAGCCGGAAATCGGCTAAGCGGTAAACATTTCCTTATTGCCTATTCCCTTTTTCTTACCTAAAAGTCTAAAGGACTAAACTCCTAAAAGCCTTACCCACTATTGCCTATTTCCTATAGCCTTTATTCTTACCTAAAAGTCTAAAGGACTAAACTCCTAAAAGCCTATCAAAAATACCTTTTTTCCCACCTACAAAAGATTAATAAAGATTTTTATCCAATTTTTGGATAATTTGTTATAATTTTACAACCTGAAATAGATTTATGTTTTAATTAATAAACTCAAGACACTTAAATGAAAATAACTATAGTAGGAACAGGCTATGTAGGGCTGGTTACAGGTACATGTTTTGCCGAAGTTGGCATTGATGTTACTTGTGTTGATATTGATATTAATAAAATTGAGAACCTAAAGAAAGGGATTTCCCCTATCTACGAGCCGGGTTTGGATGAGATGATTGAGCGCAATGTAAAAAAAGGCAAACTTAAATTCTCAACAGATCTTTCTCAATGTCTTGATGATACCGAAGTAGTATTTAGTGCAGTAGGCACCCCTCCCGACGACGATGGCAGTGCCGATCTTAAGTACGTACTTGATGTTGCTCGCACAGTTGGCAAACATATTAAGAATCATATCTTAATTGTTACCAAAAGCACTGTACCCGTTGGTACAGCCAAAAGAGTTAGAGATGCTATACAGGAAGAGATTGAAAAAAGAGGTGTGAACATTGATTTTGATGTAGCTTCTAATCCTGAGTTCCTTAAAGAAGGCGATGCTATCAACGATTTCTTAAAGCCCGACCGTATTGTTGTGGGTGTTGAATCAGCGAAAGCTGAAGATATTATGAAGAGGTTGTACAAACCTTTCACTTTAAACGGGCATCCCGTTATCTTTATGGATGTACCTTCTGCTGAAATGACTAAATATGCAGCCAACTCAATGCTAGCTACTAAGATTAGTTTTATGAACGACATTGCTAATCTTTGCGAGATAATGGGTGCCGATGTAAATATGGTGCGCAAAGGTATCGGAAGCGACTCACGTATAGGGCATAAGTTTATTTATCCGGGCATTGGTTATGGTGGTTCTTGTTTCCCTAAAGATGTGAAAGCATTAATTAAAACTGCTGATCAAAATGGCTATACTATGCGTGTTTTAAAAGCTGTTGAAGAAGTTAATGATGATCAGAAGTCTGTTTTGTTTACCAAATTATATAATCATTATAAAGGAGATCTTAAAGGCAAGACGATTGCTATCTGGGGACTCTCTTTTAAACCTCAGACTGATGATATGCGCGAGGCACCTTCATTGGTTTTAATTAATAAATTGCTTACCGAAGGTTGTAAGGTTAAAGCTTATGATCCGGTTGCTATGCACGAGGCTCAAATAAAGTTAGGTGATAAAATAGAGTATTCAAAAGATCCTTATGATGCGCTTAATGATGCTGATGCTTTGTTGCTGGTAACCGAATGGACAGAGTTTCGTTTCCCAAGTTGGGATGTTGTGAAAAAACTTCTTAAGCAGCCCGTTGTTATTGATGGTAGAAATATCTTTGACCTCAACGAACTTAAAAAAGAAGGCTTTATTTATTATTGTATTGGTGTTGATACTTCAAAATAAGTTGTTAGTTTGAGTAAAAAAGTTTATTAAGACAATATCTTTATGAGAAAAAAAGTATTAGTAACAGGTGGTGCAGGTTTTTTAGGATCGCATTTATGCGAAAGATTATTAAATGACGGACACGAAGTAGTTTGCCTTGACAATTACTTTACAGGACAAAAACAGAATGTTGTACATTTATTATCTAATCCTTACTTTGAATTGATCAGACATGACGTTACCATGCCTTTCTTTATTGAAGTTGATGAAATTTACAACCTTGCATGTCCTGCTTCTCCAATACATTATCAGTACAATGCCATCAAAACTGTTAAGACTTCCGTGATGGGAGCTATTAATATGCTTGGCCTTGCCAAAAGAATTAAAGCTAAGATATTGCAGGCTTCTACTAGCGAAGTTTACGGCGATCCGGATGTACATCCTCAGAATGAATCTTATTGGGGACATGTAAATCCAATAGGTATAAGAGCTTGTTATGACGAAGGTAAGCGTTGTGCCGAAACATTGTTCGTTAATTATCATCGTCAGAATAATGTTGATATTAAGATCATAAGAATATTCAATACCTATGGCCCAAGAATGCATCCTCATGATGGCAGAGTTGTTTCTAACTTCATAGTTCAGGCTTTGCAGAACCAGGATATAACTATTTATGGTGATGGCACACAGTCTAGAAGCTTCCAGTATGTTGATGATCTTATTAATGGTATGATTAAGATGATGGATAGTGGAAAGGATTTTACCGGCCCTGTTAATATAGGTAATCCTAATGAGTTTACTATGATTGAGCTTGCCGAAAAGGTTTTAAAACTCACCGGATCTAAGTCAAAAATAGTTTATGATGCTTTACCTGATGATGATCCTATGCAACGTCAGCCGGATATTACATTAGCTAAAGAAAAACTTAACTGGGAACCTAAAATAGAACTGGAAGAGGGTTTAACTAAGACTATTGAGTATTTTAAAACTATAATTTAATACACTTATTTTATGAAGAACTTATTAATTACGGGTAGTAACGGACAGTTAGGAAGCGAGATTAAGGTATTATCAACACAATACCCTGATTTTAATTTCATTTTTACTGATATTAATGAATTAAATATAACCGACTATCAGTTATTAGATAAGTTTTTTGAAGAGAATAAGATTGATTTTGTAGTTAATTGTGCTGCTTATACTGCTGTTGACAAAGCTGAACAGGATGAAGTAATGGCCAGGTTTATCAATACTAATGCAGTTAAATATATTTCACAGATTACTAAGAAACATAATGTATTTCTCATCCATATCTCTACTGATTATGTTTATAATGGAAAACATTATAAACCTTATACAGAAGAAGATCCTATCAATCCTGAATCAACTTATGGTAAGACCAAAGCTGATGGTGAAAAAGAACTCTTGCAGCATGCAGGTAATGCAATTATCATCAGAACTTCTTGGTTGTATTCTTCTTTTGGTAATAATTTTATCAAAACTATTCTTAAATATGGGAGAGAAAGAGGTAAACTAAATGTAGTTTACGATCAGATAGGGACTCCTACTTATGCTTTTGATCTTGCCAAAACAATACTTGATATCATTCCTAAACTAACTATTAAAGATACAGTTGAGATTTATAATTATTCTAACGAAGGCGTAACAAGTTGGTATGATTTCGCTAAAGAAATCATTGAGTTATCCGGTATTGATTGTACTATTAATGCTATTGAAACTAAAGATTATCCATTGCCGGCTGCTCGTCCTCAATATAGTGTCTTTAATAAATCAAAGATAAAGCACGAATTCAATATAAATATTCCTTTTTGGAAAGACAGTTTAAAACATTGCCTTAAACTTATAAATGAACAGAATAGATAAGAACCGGCTTCATACTTTAATCTACGAATCAGCTATTGAGATACATAAAAACCTGGGACCGGGATTACTTCCTGCTGTTTACAGGCTTTGTTTTCTTCAAGAGTTGAGAAATAGAGGTGTGTTCTTCAAAAAAGATTGCAGTTTCCCTATTTTCTATAAAGATATTAAGTTAGATGCCGAGATAAAAGTAGATCTACTTATAGAAAACGAGGTGATTGTTGAGATAAAGGCTTGTGATAAGATTACTTCTAATCAAGAAGCACACCTTTTGTCTGCCCTTAAGATGTGTAAGAAAAGTTCGGGTATAATATTTAATTTCAATGAGCCTAAATTAGTGGATGGTTATAAAAAGATTATAAATAATATTTAATCCAAAACAATATGAACGAAATAGATGCTAACGTTTTAGCGAAAGCTAATGTATGGTTAAATGGTAATTACGATGAAGATACCAAACAACAGATAAAACAACTTATAAATAACGATCCTGCAGAACTTACCGAATCTTTTTATCGTGATTTGGAGTTCGGTACCGGTGGATTACGTGGTATTATGGGAGTTGGCACCAACAGAATGAATAGATATACTGTCGGGATGGCTACCCAGGGATTGGCTAACTATCTAATTAAGATGTTTCCCGGCCGTAATGATTTAAAGATGGCTATAGCTTATGATTCACGGAACAATAGTAAGTTTTTTGCTCAGATTACTGCTGAAGTTATGGCTGCAAATGGTATTAAAGTCTTTTTGTTTAAAGAACTTCGCCCTACTCCAGAATTGTCTTTCGCAATCCGTCAGCTTGGATGTCAGAGTGGTGTGGTAATCACTGCTTCACACAACCCTAAAGAGTATAATGGATACAAAGCTTATTGGGAAGATGGTGGGCAATTGATTAGTCCTCATGATACGAATGTTATTGATGAAGTTCAAAAGATTAAAGATATAAATGATGTTAAGTTTACAGGTAATGCTTCTCTAATTGAATTGATTGGAGAGGAAGTTGACAAGGTTTATCTTGAGAAACTTAAATCGCTTTCTCTGTCCCCTGACTTAATTATCAAACATAAAGATCTTAGTATAGTATACACACCTTTGCATGGTACTGGGATTACACTTGTTCCAAGAGCATTGAAGGAATTAGGGTTTGAAAACATTCATATAGTTGAAGAACAAGCTGTATCTGATGGTAATTTTCCTACCATTAAGTCGCCAAATCCTGAAGAAAAAGCTGCTTTAGAAATGGCTATTGAAAAAGCTAAGATAGTTAATGCCAGTTTGGTACTCGCAACTGATCCAGATGCTGATAGAGTTGGTATAGCTGTTAAGAATGATAAGGATGAATACGTTCTTTTTAATGGTAATCAAACTGCTTCCGTTCTTATTTATTATCTTTTAAAGAAATGGAATGAATTGGGTAAGATTAAAGGTAAAGAGTTTATTGTTAAGACAATCGTTACTTCCGAACTCTTAAAAGATATTGCAATAAAGAATAGTGTTGAATGCTTTGATGTGTTGACCGGTTTCAAATACATTGCAGATATTATTAAAACTCTTGAAGGCCAGAAGACTTTTATTGGTGGTGGCGAGGAAAGTTACGGTTTTCTTGTTGGTGATTTCGTAAGAGATAAGGATGCTGTGATTTCTTGTTGCATTATTGCCGAAATGGCTGCCTGGGCTGCTGAAAATAATAAGACTTTTTATGATATTTTGATTGATCTTTACACTGAATATGGTTTCTATAAAGAAGATCTTCTTTCCATTACAAAGAAAGGTAAGTCAGGGGCTGAAGAAATACAGCATATGATGGATAATTATCGTAAACAACCACCAGTTGAGATCAATAACTCTAAGGTTGTTATGATTAAAGATTATGAATTCTCTAAAGAAATAGATGTTCTTAATAATACTACTAAGAAGATTGAGCTTCCTACTTCTAATGTTTTACAATTTTATACTGAAGATGGCAGTAAGATAACTGTTCGTCCTTCAGGTACTGAGCCTAAGATTAAATTTTATTTTGGTGTGAAGGAAGCATTGAATTCTAAAGCAGATTATGAAGCAGTGAACGAGAAATTGAATCTTAAAATAAAGAAAATTATTGCCTCTATGAATCTTTGATTAGAAATATCAAAGATTTGCAATTCACAATTTTAGAAAATTACAACTATACTCTTTATGATAAGAGAATATTAACAAGTTTGATGATAATTATTTCGGATAATGAAGTGAATATCTGATAGGTTTAATGCGTTTTTTAATATTCTCAATTATAGATTTGATGATTATTAATGAATTTATTATGAATTCCTGCGAATTAATATCATTAATTCGCAGGAAGGTGACATTTTCCTCTGAATTATTACTATTAATTCGCAGATAAGTGACGATTTCCTGCGAATTATTACCAACAATTCGCAGATATTTATTAATAATTCGCGGGTAATCGTAAAAAGTGAGAATAAATCAATTTAATTGCACTTTACTATTCAAAACATCAAAACTAAATCTTAAAAAACTTTAAGCACTTTAAATACTTTAAACACTCTAAGTACTCTTTTATTGTTATCTTTGCAGAAATGAAAAAAAACAAACATCAAATTATACTGGCTCCCTTGCATGGCTTTACCGATTATGTGTTCCGTAATGTTTATTGCAAGCATTTTTCGAACGTTGATTCTGCAATTAGTCCATTTATTTCGTTAACCGTAGCTGATAATATCAATATTAATCGCATAAGAGATCTTTATCCTACCAGAAATACATCATTAAAAGTAATTCCTCAGCTATTGGGCACCGATCCTCAACAGTTTATTAATATGTCAGACCGTCTTTATGAGTTTGGATATAAAGAAGTGAATTGGAATCTGGGGTGTCCTATCAAAAAGATAGCACAAAAGAAAAGAGGTTCGGGTATGTTGCCTTATCCAGAGTTGTTAGATCAACTACTTAATGAAATTATTCCTCTAATGAAGAATAAGTTATCAGTAAAAATAAGATTAGGATATAATGACACCCAAGAAGCTTATGAAATCATAAAAGTATTAAATAAGTATCCTTTAAAATCTGTTTGCATTCATCCAAGGCTTGGAATACAAATGTATGAAGGTGAGTTGCATCACGAAGTTTTAAAGGATATTATTACAAAAACACGTCATAAATTAATTTATAATGGTGATATTAATACTTTGTCTGATTTTAATTTTATAAATCAAAACTATCCTACAATAAATAAGTTTATGATTGGTCGGGGATTGATTCATAATCCCTTTTTACCTCAGATTATTAATGAAAATTTTCATTTAAATGATGAAGAAGCTTATGTAAAGTTTCAGTCTTTTATTTATGATTTAAAAGAAGAAATCTTAAATCATAAAACTGAAAAACAAACCATAAATAAAATGAAAGATTATTGGCAATACTTTTGCTTAAGATTTAAAAACCATAAAGAAGTTTTTGATTTAATTATTCATTCTAATACATTATCCGAGTTAAACTCAGTAACCAATCAAATCTTTTTAAAAGAAGCTATTAATAATTGGGTAAGTTAATTAGCATTTTAATAAACTTTAAGCTAGTCTTATTCATTTAAAATTCGTAATTTTGCCAACTTACAATTAAAATCATGAGCAACGGATTTAATAAATATTCAAAACCCATAATAAGCTATTTTTGGCAAGGTTTGCTATATACAACACCTTTAGGTGCTACTATTTTCTTTATTTATTTAGCCTTTGATTTCCTCAATGGATTAACAAAAAATGTTATTCAAACCTTATTTCACACAAGTATTCCGGGTTTAGGAATAGTAATAATGTTCGTAGTGATAACTACAATTGGTTATTTCGGGAAATCATTAATATCAAAGCCACTTAGCTCTTTTATTGATGCAATTTTAGATAAAACTCCTTTTATTAAAATCATTTATACATCAATTAAAGACTTATTACAGGCTTTTGTTGGACAAAAAAAGAAGTTCTCAGAACCAGTATTAGTAAAAGTCAACAAAGATTCGGACATACAGAGGATAGGATTCGTAACTCAAAGAGACTTATCACAATTAGGAATAGATAGAAACCATATTGCAGTATATTTCCCTTTCTCATTCGGATATTCAGGAGCCTTATATATAGTACCTGCCGAAAATGTAACACCTATAAACACTTCACCAACAGAAGTAATGAAGTTTGTAATCTCTGGCGGAGTAACTGAAATATATTAATTAAAGAAAACAGCATTTAAATGATACGACCAAAGATATTAATTACCAACGACGACAGTATTAACGCTCCGGGTATAAGGAAATTGATTTCTATTATGCGAAAGTTCGGTGATGTTGTGGTAGTTGCACCCGACAAGCCACAGTCTGGCATGGGACACGCGATAACTGTGGCCACACCTTTACGCTTAAAAACCATTACTATTGAGGAAGGTTATGAAGAATATATATGCAATGGTACACCAGTTGATTGTGTTAAATTAGCTGAGAAAGCTATCCTTCATGGAAACCCAGACCTGCTGGTTTCAGGTATCAACCATGGTTCTAATGCATCCATTAATGTTATTTATTCTGGTACTATGGCAGCAGTGCTCGAAGGTGCTATTGAAGGAGTTACGGCAATTGGTTTCTCTGTTGATGATTACTCCTGGAGTGCTGACTTTAGTCATGTTGATACATTTATTGATAAGATAATTAGTAATGTTTTAGAGAATGGTTTGCCAAAAGATACTTGTCTGAATGTAAATATTCCTAAACTTAATGGAAGTGCACCTAAAGGAATTAAAATTTGTCGTCAGGCAAAGGCCTACTGGGATGAAGTATTTGATGCTCGCACTGATCCTCATGGGCGTGATTACTATTGGCTTACAGGAGAGTTTGTTTTTCAGGATAAAGGTGACGATACTGATGTATGGGCTTTAGAAAACAATTATGTAGCTGTAGTCCCAATTCAATTTGATTTTACTGCTCATCATGCAATTAATAAACTTAACAACTACGATTGGAATGTTTAAAAGAGATTCATTTATATTTGGATTAATAACAGGTCTGTTTGCAGCTGCAATATCCACTGCTATAATATATATAGCGTTGAAACTAACAAAGTCATATGACTTATTTGCACAAGGAAAAATATTTATGTTAGGTATTATAATTAATCTTATATTGATTCGTTACTACATAAAAAATCTAAAGTTTATGGAGACCGGCAAAGGTTTAATAACTATTAGTTTAATATGTGTTTTATTGTTTTACTATTACCAATATCATAAGTGAAATATTATATAATTGCAGGGGAGGCTTCGGGCGATTTACATGCTTCAAATCTGATGAGTGAACTTAAGAAAACTGATAGTTTAGCTCAATTCAGGTGTTGGGGTGGTGATTTAATGCAGAAACAAGGTGGTGAGTTGGTAAAACATTATCGCGATCTTGCATTTATGGGTTTTATTGAAGTATTAGCCAATCTTAAAACTATATTAAACAATATTAATCTCTGTAAAAACGATATTGATACCTATAAGCCTGATGCAATTATTCTTATTGACTATCCTGGTTTCAACCTTCGCATTGCTGAGTATGCGCATCTAAAAGGATATAAGGTATATTATTATATTTCTCCACAGGTTTGGGCCTGGCATCAGTCTAGAGTTAAGAAGATGAAGAAGGTAATTGATCGTTTGTTTGTGATCTTGCCTTTTGAAAAGGATTTCTTTAAAGAACATCAGATGGATGTTGATTTTGTTGGACATCCTTTGCTTGACGCAATTGAAAATCACTCAATCAATAGCCTTAACGATATTAATGTTTTCAATGAAACTGCTCATATTAACGGTAAACCCATCATTGCTTTACTTCCGGGTAGTAGAAAACAGGAAATTAAAACTGTGTTACCTATTATGTTATCAATAATTAAGGATTATCCTGATTATAAATTTATAGTTGCCGGTGTTAACACACAACCAAAAGAGTTTTATAATAATATTATTGGAGAAATTCCTGTAGGTGTTGTTTACAATCAAACATATAATCTGTTGCAAACTGCAAAAGCTGCTTTGGTTACTTCAGGCACTGCTACTTTAGAGACTGCTTTGTTTGGGGTTCCTCAGATAGTTTGTTACAAAGGCAGTGCAATCTCTTTTGCTATAGCCAAACGTTTTGTAAAAGTTAAATATATTTGTCTGGCTAACCTTATTTTGGATAAACTAATAGTTACCGAGCTTATCCAAGACGACCTTAACACTAAAAGATTAAAAGAAGAGTTTGAAAAGATCATTCATGATGAAGAATATTTAAAGCATCTTCATGAAGATTATAATGATTTAAAGATAAAATTAGGAGGAAAAGGTGCATCGACCAATGCCGCCAAACTTATTTACGGATATTTAAGCAAATAATCATTTATTTTATTTAATTGAACGGATTTTACTTTATGTATAGACGAATAACATCAATAGTATTTATATTTTCAATCTTAATTTCATGTACTCTCAAAGCCGCAACCTTTGATGTAAGGATATTTTCTGACAAAAAAGTTAAATCTGTTTATGTTACATCTTTAATAGGTAAATACATTGTAAACTCTGAAGAATATAGGTTAACCGAAATTGATAAAAGCATGTCATTAACTCTTACTTTAGAAAAGGGGAAGATACATGTTAAGAGTGACAAAGTAGATTTCGGAATACAAACTACAGTTGAGATTCAAGGTGATGGATTAAAGAATATCATAAAGATAAAACCTTCTAATTCTGATGTAAACGAACGCATTTATGATGATGGAATTGTAGTAACAGTTGAAAGAGGGTATTTGAAAATAATAAATAAAGTAGAGATTGAGCATTATGTTGCAGGCGTTGTTCAATCAGAGATTTTGGGAGCCAGTGATTCTCTTGAATTTTTCAAGATACAGGCTATTATAACTCGCACATATGCTATCAATAACATGATGAAACATTATAAAGATGGTTATAATCTTTGCGATGATGTACATTGTCAGGCATATAGGACCAGATGTAATAAATATAAGATACTTATGGCTGTTTCATTGACTGCCGGCGATGTAATTGTTGATAAAGATAAACGTATGATCTCCGCTTCCTTTCACTCTAACTCGGGTGGTGAAACAATTAATTCAGAAGACCTTTGGAATATCTCAACTTCCTATCTTAAAAGTGTAAAAGATACTTTCTCTAACGGTATGCGCAATTCTCAATGGGAACAGAAGATGTCGGTAAAGGAATGGCTTTCTTTTTTATCCGATAATTATAAGTTTGATTCCGAAGATACTTCAAAAGTAAAGGCTGTTTTAAACTTCGAACAGAATAATCGTAAAACATTTCTGGTAGATAGCATTTATTTGAAAAGCATACGTAAGGACTTAGGACTTAAATCCGCTTTCTTTGGTGTTAAAAAACAGGGAGATCAAATTATCATAAAAGGAAAAGGTTACGGACACGGAGTAGGATTAAGCCAGGAAGGAGCCGTTAAGATGGTTCGTTATGGATATAATGCCAAACAAATCTTACAATTCTATTATAAAGATGTAAGTTTAATAAATTACGAAGAAATTAAGAAGCTGGACTAAGCTTATTCAGATAGGCTTCTCTCATTTACCCCAACTTTCGTTTTATCAAAGTATACTTCAAATTGTGTTCTTTATAATTTAACTCTTATTACAAAGGACAGCAATGATATAAATTTATTTCTTGCTTTATTTTAGTACAATTAGCTTTTATAAAAAGACAGAGCCTTTATCAAATCAATGATAAAGGCTCTGACTTTTTACAACTTTAGGCACTTTAAGTACTTTAGGCATTTTAGGCACTTTTCCCCCTTACTTAAGCCATTTATCAAGCCAGTTGAAGAAAGTTCTCTGCCATAATATACCGTTTTGAGGATGCAATACCCAATGATTTTCATCAGGGAAGATCAATAACTCAGCAGGTATACCTCTTAGTTTAGCAGCATTGAAAGCCTGCATACCTTGAGAAGCTAATATACGGAAGTCCTGTTCACCATGAATACACAATATTGGTGTATCCCACTTATCTACAAACTTATGAGGAGAGTTTGCATACGAATTCTGAGCCACTTTATTATTCTTATCCCAGTAAGCACCACCAAGATCCCAGTTAACAAACCACATTTCTTCAGTTTCCAGATATTGAGATTCAAGATTAAACATACCATCATGAGCTATAAAAGCTTTAAATCTTTTGTTGTGATTACCGGCCAACCAATACACAGAAAAACCACCATAACTTGCACCTACACAACCTAATTTGTCTTTATTAACGTAAGTTTCCTTACACATTTCGTCAATAGCAACTAAATAATCCTTCATATTCTGACCACCATAATCACCACTGATTTGTTCGTTCCAGGCTTGTCCGAAACCAGGTAGACCTCTGCGGTTAGGAGCTACAATAATATAATCGTTAGCAGCCATTATCTGGAAATTCCATCTATAGCTCCAGAACTGGCTAACAGTTGATTGTGGACCACCTTCGCAATACAATAAAGTAGGATATTTTTTAGTGCTATCAAAGTTAGGTGGATAAATTATCCAGGTATGCATATCTTTTCCATCGGTAGTTTTCATCCAGCGTTCCACCACTTTACCCATTTTAACCTGAGCTAATAGGTCTTTATTTACATTACTTATCTGTGTTTCTTTTCCGTCAGTGATATTAACTGAGAATATCTCAACAGGTGTTGATATTGACATTCTTGTAGCTATCAAAGTCTTTCCGGCAGGAACAATTGAAGTATAATCGCAAACACTATTAGTGATCTGACGAATTTTTCCGTCAGCAATCGTAAGTTCATAGATATTATCTTTAGCATGTTGATCGCTGATAAAGTAAACCTTAGCACCATCTTCACTCCAAGTAAGATTACCAACATTCTGATCAAAAGTTAAAGTATAATCTTTTGTTTCTTTAGTTTTGGTATCATAAACTAACATTCGGTTTTTATCAGCTTCATAACCATCTCTCTTCATGCTTTCCCAGGCTATCTTACTTCCATCAGGCGAAACAACCGGCGACATATCATAACCCTTATTATCAGCCGAAATATTTACAGTTTGTTTGCTATCTATATTATAAAGATATATATCAGAGTTAGTTGAAAGAGTGTATGCAACACCTTTTAACTTACGACAGGTATAAGCAATCGTTTTACTATCGCTACTCCAGTTAATCTGCTCCATACCACCAAACGGACGGTTAGGAGTTTCAAAAGCTTCGCCTTTCATCACGTCAACAGGATTACTTATAGCTCCATCATTATAATTAGCAACAAACAAATGAGGATAACTCTCAATCCAGGTGTCCCAATGCTTGTACATCAAGTCAGTAATAACTCTCCCTGTAGCTTTATCAAGATCAGGATTAAAGTCTTTAGCTGTTGAATCAACTTTAACTTCTTTCACATACAGAATATTCTTAGCATCAGGCGCATATTTAAAACCTTCTATACCGCTACTATCGTGCGAAATTTGTTTACGATCAGTGCCATCAGGATTCATTTCAAATATCTGAGCAACATCATTTTCGGTACAAATAAAAGCGATCTTCTTACCATCAGGTCTCCAGCAAATACTGTTTTCGCTAGCTGCTGTTTTAGTAAGTTGCTTCACATCACTACCATCCATCTTCATTGAATAGATTTCTGCGTTGCCTTTGTTATCTTTAATACTAAAATATTTAACAGTATAGATAACCAATGCTTTATCAGGAGACACACTTACCTCCCCTATCCTGCCAAACGACCACAGAACCTCCGGTGTTAGCTTACCATCCTTAACGGTGATGTCGGGTTTGCCGATAATATTCCCTGTTTCTTGTTTAGGTTTACATCCTAAAGCCACAATCAAAACGACTGATAGCATGTACAGTATTGTTTTCTTCATGTTTTTTATTATTTATTAATTTGAGGTTGTAAATATCGGAATAATTTTAATAATGAGAGAAATTTATTTTAGAAAAATGATATGATGTTAATTAATTTTATTAATGTTGCTTATTAATAGATTATTATAATCTATTTTCATGTTGCTAGTTTTAATAAGGTAATAAGGTTGCTGTTGTGTGTGTGTCGTTTTCTACTAAGGTTTATTACTTGGAATAAGGTTCTTAAGAATATATTTCACAACTTTATTCATGGTTTCCAATTATTAATTGTTAATTATTAATTATTAATT
>CAIWDQ010000509.1 GCA_903911455.1 uncultured bacterium | reverse complement strand
TTGCACTTGGAGAATGTCCTAATTGATGAACAAGATTTGCAATATAACCAGGAGCCTGAAAAGCTGTAATAATAACTGTTAGATACCTAGTAATTTTATTAATTTGTTTTCTTCCACTTTCACCCTCTTTCTGTAATTTCTGGAAATAAGGAATAGCCATACCTAATAATTGGACAACAATTGAAGCAGAAATATAAGGCATAATTCCTAAAGCAAATACTGATGCATGCGAAAATGCACCACCTGAAAACATATTTAACAAACCAAGAATACCACTACTGGTTTGTTTAGAAAGTGCACCTAATTCACTTGGATTGACACCAGGTAATACAACAAAAGAACCAAATCTATAAATTAATACTATACTTATAGTATAAATAATTCGTTTACGAAGCTCTTCAATTTTATATATATTCCTGATAGTTTGTATAAATCGTTTCATTCAGCTTATATTTAAATAATTGTTGCTTCTCCACCTATAGATTCAATTGCATTTTTAGCAGATAACGAAAATGCATGAGCTTGAACTTTTATTTTAGCTTTTAATTCTCCATTACCTAAGATTTTGATTTTGTCATTTTTTGAAGCTAATCCACAATTTATTAAAACTTCAAAATCAAAAGTAACAATATTTTTATTATCAATTAACTTTTGTAATATACCCAGATTAATTCCAACATATTCAATTCTGTTAAAATTTTTAAATCCAAATTTTGGAAGTCTTCTATATATTGGCATTTGGCCTCCTTCAAAACCAATTTTCCTAGAATAACCAGATCTAGATTTAGCACCTTTATGCCCTCTAGTTGACGTTCCGCCTCTACCAGACCCTTGTCCTCTTCCTATTCTCTTATTATTTTTTACAGAACCTTGTTCTGGTTTTAGATTACTTAAATCCATTATATCTTAAATAGTTTGTTATTAATACTAAATATTCTCAACAGAAATTAAATGCTTTACTTTATTAACCATTCCGATTATTTGAGGTGTCGCCTCAACTTCGACAGTTTGATGCATTTTTTTTAATCCCAAAGCTAAAAGAGTTCTCTTTTGTCTTTCAGGTCTATCAATACCACTTTTAATCTGTTTTATTCTAATTTTTTTCATTATTCTTTTTTTGTTATAAAGAAGTAATTACCCATTAAAAACTTTACTCAATTCAATACCACGTAATTGGGAAACCATATAAGGATCTTTTAACTGAACTAATGCATTAATAGTGGCTTTTACGACACTATGAGGGTTTGAAGACCCTTTTGACTTAGCTAAAACATCTCTTACACCAACACTTTCTAAGACAGCACGCATAGCTCCACCCGCAATAACACCAGTACCTGGAGCTGCAGGTTTAAGAAATACATTAGCCCCACTATATTTCCCAGTTTGTTCATGAGGTAAAGTCCCTTTTAGGATTGGTACTTTAACTAAGTTTTTTTTAGCATCATCAATTCCTTTTGCAATTGCAGATGTCACTTCTTTTGCTTTACCTAAGCCATAACCAACAATCCCATTTTCATTTCCAACGACAACTATAGCTGAGAAACTAAACGTTCTCCCCCCTTTTGTTACCTTAGTAACTCTATTAATACTCACAAGTCTATCTTTAAATTCGATTTCGCTTGATTTTACTCTTTTAACATTAATATCTGCCATAATCTAAAATTTTAAACCGCCCTCTCTAGCAGCATCAGCTAAAGTTTTAATTCTACCATGAAATAAATAACCATTTCTGTCAAAAACAACAGTATCAATACCAGCTGCAGTAGCTCTTTCAGCTATTAATTTTCCAACCATTTTAGCTTCTTCAATTTTTGTAATCTTAACTTCTAATAATGATTTTTCTAGTGACGAAGCTGCGGTAATTGTTTTATTATTAATATCATCAATAATTTGAGCATAAATTTCTTTATTGCTTCTGAAAACAGTTAATCTAGGTCTTTCTAATGTGCCATTTATAACTTTCCTTATTCGCTTTTTAATTCGAAACCTTCTGAATTCTTTTCTATTATTTATTGCCATCCTAATATGGATTTTTAGTATAATTAATTTTTATTTACTTGACGCAGCTTTACCAGCTTTCTTTCTAACAATCTCATTCAAAAATCTTATCCCTTTTCCTTTATAAGGTTCAGGTTTTCTTAATGAACGTATTTTAGATGCTACCTGACCTAATAATTGTTTATCGAAAGATTGTAAAATTATAGTAGGATTTTTTCCTCTTTCAGCAGTAGTCTCGACTTTAACTTCAATTGGTAATTCCATAATAATATTATGTGAATAACCTAAAGATAATTCTAAAAGTTGACCATTTGCAGTAGCTTTATAACCAACACCAACTATTTCTTGCACAGATTTAAATCCTGTAGAAACACCTTTTACCATATTAAATAATAGTGATCTGTAAAGTCCATGTAGAGATCTATGACGTATCTGATCAGTTGGTCTTTCAACTAATAAATTTGTATTATCAGAATCAAAACTTATTTTTATAGATGGATCAACATTTTGAGTTAAAACACCTAAAGGGCCTTTAATAGTAATAATATTTTTATCTGAAACATTAATTTCAACACCTTTAGGTATCGCAATTGGTAATTTACCTATTCTTGACATTTTTTTCCTAATTTATTAACAAATATAACATAAAACTTCACCCCCAATATTCTTAACTTTTGCTTCTTTATCAGTCATCACACCATGAGAAGTAGAAAGTATTGCTATTCCAAGTCCGTTCATAACACGTGGTAAATTGTCAGAGCCCACATACTTTCTTAGACCTGGACTACTTACTCTAGAAAGTTTAGTTATAGCTGAGATTTTTGTAATAGGATGATATTTTAAAGCAATTTTAATAATGCCAGTCCTAATTTCATCCTCAAACTTATAATTCAATATATAACCCTTTTCAAACAAAATTTTTGTTAATTCCTTTTTTAATTTTGATGAAGGGATTTCGACTATTCTGTGTTTAGCCATTACAGCATTTCTGATTCTGGTTAAATAATCTGCAATAGGATCTGTGACCATATTTAATTTTTTTTATTTAATTAACTATTAATTACTAATTACCAACTAGCTTTTCTTACTCCTGGTATTAATCCAGCTAAAGCCATTTCTCGAAAATTTATACGAGAAATACCGAATTGTCTCATATACCCTTTTGGTCTACCAGTTAATTTACATCTATTATGTAATCTAACTGGGGATGCATTTTTGGGCAATTTTTGTAATTCAATATAATTCCCAGATTCTTTTAACAAAGCTCTTTTAGCAGCATATTTGTTTACTAACTTTTGCCTTTTAATTTCTCTTGCTTTAATCGATTCTTTAGCCATAATAATTATTTATTTTGATTTTTAAAAGGTAATCCAAATTCTTTAAGTAAAGCTAATGCCTCTTTATCTGTTGGTGCTGAAGTTACAAAAGTAATATCCATGCCACCGATTTTACTAATCTTATCTATATCAATTTCAGGAAAAATAATTTGTTCCGTAATACCAAAAGTATAATTTCCTCTACCATCAAAACCTTTATCGTTAATTCCTCTAAAATCTCTAATTCTAGGGATAGATACTGAAACAAGTCTATCAAGAAATTCAAACATCTTATCACCTCTTAAAGTAACTCTTACCCCTATCGGCATACCTTTTCTTACTTTAAAATTAGAGATATCTTTTCTTGATTTTGTAGAAACAGCTTTTTGACCAGCTATTATTGACATCTCTTCAATACCATTATCAATTTGTTTTTTATCAGCTATAGCAGTCCCTAATCCTTGATTTAAAGATATTTTTAGTAATCTAGGAACTTGCATTCTTGTTTTATACTGAAAATGGTTTGTTAATGAAGGGACAATCTCTTCAGTGTACTTAACTTTTAATCTTGGTATATAATTCATTATTTAATTACCTCCCCTGATTTTTTTGAATAACGAACAAGTTTATTTGTTTTATTATCTAACATACGCCCAATTCTTGTAGCATTTCCTTTAGTGTCAATAACCATTAAATTTGAAATGTTAATTGGCGCTTCTTTCTTAATAATACCACCTTGAGTATTTTTAGTATTAGGTTTTGAATGTTTAGAAACTAAATTAATCGCTTCAACTATAGCAGTATTTTCACTAACATTTACCATCAAAACTTTGCCTTGTTGTCCTTTTGACTCACCGGCAATAACTTTTACCGTGTCACCTTTCTTAATACTTAATTTAAAATGCATATTATAAATTTTAAACATTAAAGCACTTCAGGTGCTAATGAAATTATTTTCATATATTGTTTTTCTCTAAGTTCTCTTGCTACAGGACCAAAAATACGAGTCCCTCTTAATTCTTCATTAGCGGTTAAGAGTACTACAGCATTATCATCAAATCTAATATATGACCCATCGCTCCTTCTCACTTCTTTTTTTGTCCTTACTACTACAGCTTTTGTAACAGTTCCCTTTTTTACATTACCTGATGGAAGAGCATCTTTTATAGTAACGATAATTTTATCACCTAAAGATGCATATCTTTTTCTTGTCCCCCCAAGTACTCTAATACACAATGCGCTTTTTGCCCCACTGTTATCAGCTACAATTAATCTCGATTCTTGTTGTATCATAATTATTTTGCTCTTTCAATAATTTCAACTAAACGCCAACATTTATTTTTACTTAATGGCCTTGTTTCCATTATTTTGACAGTATCCCCTTCATTACACTCATTTTTTTCATCATGAGCCATAAATTTAGAAGTCTTTTTAACAAATTTCCCATATTTTGGATGTTTAACTTTACGCTCAACAATAACTGTAATAGATTTCTCCATTTTATTGCTAACAACAAGACCAATTTTTTCTTTTCTTAAATTCCTAGTTTCCATCTAAATAAGATTTCTATATATAAACTACTTATTATTTTCTAAAATCGATAACTCACGCTTTCTTAACTCAGTCAATAATCTTGCTATTGTTTTACGAAATGCTTTTATTGTGTTAGGATTTTCTAATGGTGAAACAGCATGATGTAATTTTAATTTTACATATTGTGACTTCTCTTCACTAAGTCTTTCCTTAATTTCTTGAGTTGCTAATTCCTTAATTACTTCTTGATTCATTTTTTTATTAACTAAATTGTTTCTTCTACAAAATCTCTTCTTACTACAAATTTCGTACTAATTGGAAGTTTTTGAGCTGCTAATCTTAGTGCTTCTTTGGCAATTTCATATGAAACACCTTCAGCTTCAAATAAAATTCTACCAGGTGTCACTCTTGCAACAAAATATTCAGGAGCACCTTTCCCTTTACCCATACGAACTTCAGCAGGTTTCTTAGTAATTGGTTTGTCTGGAAAAATTCGTATCCAAATTTGACCTTCACGTTTCATATAACGAGTAACAGCTTGACGTGCGGATTCTATTTGTCTACCAGTTATCCAAACTTCTTCTAAAGCTTTAATTCCGAATGATCCAAAGGCAAGTTGGCTTCCGCGTTTTGCGTTACCTTTCATCTTACCCTTTTGCATTTTACGATATTTCGTTTTCTTTGGTTGTAACATTTTTTTTGTACTATTATAGTTATGCAGTTATTTAATACTATCTTCTTTTTCTGTTATTATTACCACCATTACCATTTCCACTTCTTGGTCGAGAAGAATTTGAATATGGTGGTTTGTCTCTAGGTATCACGCTAGAAGGAATAATTTCTCTTTTTCCATACACCATACCTTTACATATCCAAACTTTAATTCCTATCCTACCATAAGTTGTATGTGCTTCAGCCGTAGCATAATCAATATCAGCCCTTAAAGTATGTAATGGAGTTCTACCCTCTTTATATTGCTCTCTTCTAGCCATTTCTGCACCTCCAATACGACCAGAAATTAAAACCTTTATTCCTTCAGCACCAGCTCTCATAGTTCCAGCAATAGCCATTTTAATAGCTCTTCTAAAAGAAACACGACCTTCAATTTGTCGAGCAATTGAGGAAGAAACAATTATAGAATCTAAATCAGGTCTTTTAATTTCGGAAATATTAATTTGAACGTCTTTATTAGTAAGCTTTTTTAATTCTTCCTTTAATTTATCAACATCCTGTCCACCTTTTCCTATAATAATTCCGGGTCGAGCTGAATTAATAGTAATAGTAACTAACTTCAAAGAACGTTCAATATAAATTCTAGAAATACCAGCTTTTGATAAACGTGCATTAAGATATTTTCTAATTTTATCGTCTTCAATCAATTTTGGTTCAAAGTTTTTTCCACCATACCAATTAGAATCCCATCCTCTTATGATTCCTAATCTAACACCTATTGGATTTACTTTTTGGCCCATCTATGTTTTATTTATAAGTTTTTATTTAAATTATTCTGAAATTTCATCCTTAATTGTAGTAGTTACATTAGCTCTACTATCAACTAACATTGTAATATGACTAGATCTTTTTGAAATTTTATGACCTCTTCCTTGAGGTGCAGGTCTCATTCGTTTTAACTGTCTACCACCATCTACAAATATCTCTTTTACATATAGATTACTATCTTCCATACGAAGTCCTTCATTTTTTGCTTGCCAATTTGCTATTGCTGACATTAACAACTTTCGAAGTTTAATTGCAGACTCTTTCGGACTATGTAATAATATTTGCAAAGCTTTATCAACATTAACCCCTCTAATCAAGTCTGCCATTAATCTAGTTTTTCTTGGCGAAGATGGATTATTAGTAAGTTTAGCAAAATATAAAGATTTTTTTTCTTCCTTAATCTTTTCAGCTCTTATGTGTTTTCTTGATCCCATTTCAGTTTATTATTATTTTTTTCCTTTATCTTTACTTCCAGAATGACCTCTATAAGTTCTAGTTGGAGAAAACTCTCCTAACTTATGACCAACCATATTTTCAGTAATATAAACAGGAATGAATTTATTTCCATTATGAACAGCAATAGTTTGACCCACGAAGTCAGGAGATATCATAGAAGCTCTTGACCATGTTTTAACTGCTGTTTTTTTATTATTCTCAATCAAATCTAAAACTTTCTTTTCAAGTTTATAATCAATATATGGACCTTTTTTTAATGAACGACTCATAAAATCTTTGTGTTAAATATGTAATTACTTTTTCCTTCTTTCAACAATATACTTATTTGAATCTTTCTTTTTAGAACGGGTCTTATATCCCTTAGCAGGCATACCATTTCTGGATCTAGGATGACCACCAGTAGCTCTTCCTTCTCCACCGCCCATAGGATGATCAACTGGATTCATAACAACTCCTCTTACTCTTGGTCTTCTACCTAACCACCTATTTCGACCGGCTTTTCCAGAGACTTCTAGACTATGATCGATATTAGAAACCATTCCAATAGTAGCTTTACAAGCCTGTAATATCATTCTCGTTTCTCCAGAAGGCATTCTAACAATAGCATATTTACTATCTCGTGACATTAATTGAGCATAAGAACCAGCACTTCTTGCTAATTTAGCACCTTGACCTGGTCTTAATTCTAAATTGTGAATAATTGTTCCGAATGGTATTTCACTTAAATAAAGAGTATTTCCAATTTCTGGAGAAATTCCTTTACCAGATTCAATTTTTTGTCCAATTTTTAATCCATGAGGTGCAATAATATATCTTTTCTCACCATCTGCATAATTCAATAATGCAATTCTTGCTGTCCTATTTGGATCATATTCAATAGTTTTAACGAGAGCAGGAATATTATCTTTTTCTCTTTTAAAATCAACTATTCTATAAGCTTGTTTATGTCCACCTCCTAAGTAACGCATGGTCATTTTCCCAGTATTATTCCTACCTCCAGATTTTGATTTTGGAGCTAATAAACTTTTTTCAGGAGTTGAAGAAGTTATTTCGTCAAACGTACTAATAATTTTAAAACGTTGACCTGGTGTTGTTGGTTTAAATTTCTTTAGAGCCATTTCTTTTCTTTAAATATTGCTATAAAAATCAATTGTTTCTCCTACAGCTAATGATACAATGGCTTTTTTATAAGCACTAGAACTACCTTTTATAAATCCAGCTTTAGTGTATCTTGATTTTGATTTCCCTGGATTAATCATTGTATTAATTTCTTGAACATTAACTTTATATAAGCTTTCTATTGCTTTTTTAATTTCAATTTTATTTGCTTTTCGGTTTACAATAAAACCGTACCTTTGAGATTTATCGGTAATTATTGTCATTTTTTCAGTAATTAACGGCTTAATAATTATACTCATTTTTTTAGCTGTTTTTATAAAATAATTTATGCTTCTAAACTAATTTTTTGAAATTCATTAATTGAACTTTCTAAAAACATTAAATTATTTGCATGTAAAATATCATATGTATTTAAATCAGTTACATTTGTAACTTTTACTTTCCCAAGATTACGAGTTGACAAATATACGTTTTTATTTGATTCAAAAAGTATAATTAATGTTCTTTTATCTGAAATATTAAAATTATTTAACAATTCAATCATTTGTTTCGTTTTAGCTTGTTCAAAACTAAAGTCCTCAACAATAATTAAATTATTTTCAATTGCTTTATAATATAAAGCAGATTTTCTTGCTAATTTTTTTAATTTTTTATTAAGTTTAAAACTATAGTCTCTTGGACGAGGTCCAAATACTCTACCTCCTCCGGGAAATAAAGGAGAATTAATATCACCTTTACGAGCTCCACCACCTTTTTGTTTTTTTAACTTTCTAGTACTTCCAGATATTTCAGATCTTTCTTTAGATTTATGTGTACCTTGTCTATTGTTTGCTAAATATTGTTTAACATCAAGATAAATAGCATGATCATTTGGATTTATTCCAAAAACAGTATCACTTAAAGTAATTGATCTATCTGTTTTATTTCCTTTAATATTATAAACTGCTAACTCCATCTCTCAATTATTATATATGAACCAATATGACCAGGAACTGATCCTTTAACTAAAATTAAATTCTTTTCATTAACAATTTTCATTATCTGTAAATTGATTATTTTGCGACGATTACCACCCATTCTGCCAGCCATACGAATGCCTTTAAAAACTCTAGAAGGCCATGAAGAAGCGCCAACTGATCCAGGTGCTCTTAATCTGTCATGTTGACCATGAGTTGCATCACCAACACCTCTAAATCCATGTCTTTTTACTACTCCCTGAAAACCTTTTCCTTTGGTAATACCTACAACATCAATATATTCACCTTCAATAAAAATATCTGCTTCTAATATATCACCAAACTTTTTTTGATGATCTTGTTCAAAACGAGTAAACTCTGCTATAACCTTTTTTGGTGTTGTTCCAGCTTTTTTAAAGTGACCCGATAATGCCTTAGTTGTATGTTTCTCCTTTTTTTCATCAAATGCCAATTGAATTGCTTCATATCCATCTTTTTCAATTGTTCTGACTTGGGTAACTACACATGGTCCAGCTTCAATTACAGTGCATGGAATATTTTTTCCAGAGGCATCATATATGCTAGTCATTCCGACTTTTTTTCCAATTAATCCTGACATTTTCTATGTAATTTATTTCTTTAGAATACTTTGTAAATAATGAGAATTAAACTTTTATTTCTACCTCAACACCACTAGGAAGTTCTAGTTTCATTAATGCATCGATAGTTTTAGAAGTTGTACTGTAAATATCTAAAAGTCTTTTATATGAACATAATTGAAACTGTTCACGAGATTTTTTATTTACAAAAGTTGCCCTTAAAACAGTATAAATCTTTTTATTGGTTGGTAATGGTATTGGTCCATTTACTACAGCACCAGTTGATTTAACTGTTTTTACGATCTTTTCAGCTGATTTATCAACTAAATTATAATCGTATGACTTTAATTTAATTCTTATTCTTTGATTCACTTTAACTATTTTTTTAACTATTTTATAGACTATGATATTTTAACACCTTTAATTTTAAAAACAACTTCTTCAATTACATTATTAGGAGCTTCTGAATAGTGTGAAAATTCCATTGATGATGAAGCTCTACCTGAAGTATTTGAACGAAGTGAAGTAACATAACCAAACATATTTGATAATGGAACCTTTGCACGTACAGATTGATAACCAATTTTTGATGTAATATTTTCTAATATACCTCTTCTTTTATTAAGATCACCAGTTACATCCCCAATATAATCATCTGGTGTTAGTATCTCTAATTTCATAATAGGCTCAAGTAAAACTTTTTTAGCTTTTTTACATGCCTCTTTAAATCCAATTTTAGCAGCTAATTCAAAAGATAATGCGTCTGAATCTACTGCATGTGCTGATCCATCGATTATTCTAACTTTTAAGTCTTCTAGAGGATAGCCTGCTAAAACACCATTCATCATAGCAGCTTTAAATCCTTTTTGAATAGCTGGAATATATTCTTTTGGAATATTCCCCCCTTTTACATCGTTGACAAATTGTAAACCTTTTATACCATCGTCAGTTGGAGAAATTTCAAATTCGATATCAGCAAATTTACCTTTCCCACCTGTTTGCTTTTTGTATACTTCGCGATAATGAACTTTTGATAAAATAGCTTCTTTATAAGCAACCTGAGGTTGACCTTGGTTACATTCTACCTGAAATTCTCTTTTTAACCTATCCACTAAAATTTCTAAATGAAGTTCACCCATTCCACTTATAATAGTTTGCCCAGTTTCTTCATCAGTTTTAACTCGAAAAGTCGGATCCTCTTCAGCTAATTTCAATAATGCAATATTTAACTTATCAACTTCACCTTGACTTACCGGCTCTACAGCAACACTGATAACTGGTTCAGGGAAGGTAATATTTTCTAATATTATAGGAAATTTCTCACTACATAAAGTATCTCCGGTTCGAATTTCTTTAAATCCAACTGCAGCGCCAATATCACCTGCTTCAATCATATCAAGTGGATTTTGCTTATTGGCATGCATTTGCATAATTCTTGAGATACGTTCTTTTTTATTTGTGGTAGTATTTAAAACATATGAACCCGATTGTAACGTTCCAGAATAAACTCTAAAGAATGCAATTCTTCCAACATAAGGATCGGTTGCAATTTTAAAAGCTAGTGCAGAAAAATGATCGTTTACATCTGGGTTTCTAATTTCTTCTTTCTCAGTATCTGGGTTGATCCCTGTAACAGCATCAACATCCATTGGACTTGGTAAGAACTCAATAATTGAATCTAATAACTTTTGAACTCCTTTATTTTTAAAGGCAGATCCACAAAGTACTGGAGTAATTCTAAGTTCTAATGTTGCTTTTCTAATAGCAGCAGTCATTTCTGCTTCTGTAATAGAATTATGATCTTCTAAAAACTTAGTTAATAGTTCGTCACTTTCTTCAGCAACTCCTTCTATAAGTTTAGTTCTATATTCTTCTACTACATCTAATAATTCTTCAGGAACTGGAACTTCGAAATAATTTAATCCCATATTCGATTCATTCCATGTATATGCCTTATTAGAAATCAAATCAACAACTCCGATAAAATTTTCTTCTTCACCAATTGGTATTTGAAGTGGAATAGGATTAGCTCCTAACCTATCCTTCATTTGTTCTAATACATGAAAGAAATCAGCACCCGATCTATCCATTTTATTAACGAAAGAAATACGAGGTACTTTATATTTGTCGGCTTGACGCCAAACTGTTTCTGATTGAGGTTCTACTCCACCAACTGCACAAAAAAGTGCAACTGCTCCGTCTAAAACTCTTAAAGATCTTTCAACCTCTACAGTAAAATCAACGTGTCCTGGAGTGTCAATGATATTTATTTTATATTGTTCGTTATTAAACGCCCAAAATACTGTGGTTGCAGCTGAAGTGATAGTTATACCTCTTTCTTGCTCTTGAACCATCCAGTCCATTGTAGCACCACCGTCATGAACTTCACCAATTTTATAGTTCTTGCCAGTATAATACAGTATACGCTCAGTAGTCGTAGTTTTACCTGCGTCTATGTGAGCCATTATGCCAATATTTCTTGTAAGTGTTAACTTTTCTGACATCTGTATTATTCCTGTCTATTTATTTATAAAATTTAAAAAATGATTGCAAATATTTAAAAATCCAGATTAGAATCTGAAATGTGAGAATGCTTTATTTGCATCAGCCATTCTATGTGTGTCTTCTTTTCTTTTAAAAGCAGCACCTTCTTCTTTAAAGGCTGATAAAATTTCTCCAGCTAATTTTTGACTCATTGATTTCTCATGTCTTTTGCGTGCATAATTTACTAATGCTTTCATACCAATTGACATTTTTCTATCTGGTCTGATTTCAGAAGGGATCTGGAAAGTCGCACCACCAATTCGTCTACTTCTTACTTCAACAGCAGGAGTAACATTTGCTAATGCTTTTTTCCATACTTCCAAACCGTCCTCCTTTGATTTTTCAGTTACGATTGCAATAGCATCATAAAAAATATCAAAAGCAACGCTTTTTTTACCTTGTTGCATTAGGTTATTTACAAACTTAGTAACCAAAGTATCATTAAACTTTGGATCTGGAAGTATAATTCGTTTTTTTGGTTTTGATTTCCTCATTATAATATAAAATTACGAAGACTTAAATCTATTTCTTTGCTTTTGGTTTTTTGGTTCCGTATTTTGATCTTCTTTGGTTTCTTCCATCAACTCCTGAAGTATCCAAAGCACCTCTGATAATATGATATCTTACACCTGGAAGATCTTTTACTCTACCACCTCTTATCATTACAATAGAGTGTTCCTGTAAATTGTGGCCTTCACCTGGGATGTAAGCATTTACTTCCTTACCGTTAGTTAACCTTACTCTTGCTACTTTACGCATAGCAGAATTAGGTTTTTTTGGTGTAGTAGTATATACCCTTACACAAACACCTCTCCTTTGTGGACATGAATCCAATGCTGGAGATTTACTTTTATCAATTAATTTGCTTCGTCCTTTTCGAACTAACTGTTGAATCGTTGGCATATTACTTATTTTGTTTTTATAACAATTTTTTTCGCCCCCAAAATTTGGGACTGCAAAGATACTACTAATTTTTGTATTGGCAATAGCTTAATTGAAAAAAAAAGCATAATTTTGCATTTTTTTCACAATACATTGCTAAACTAATAATAATCAATACTAATTATGCACAAATATAAACACATTTTTTTTGATCTGGACCATACTCTTTGGGATTTTGATAAAAATTCGGAAGAAACTTTTCTAGACTTATACAATATATATTATATAGAAGATATCACTACTGGGCACTTAAATCCACTTAATTTCTAATTGATTACAATTGGACTCTTTGTTGTTTTTGCAATCATATTTAGTAAGTATTTCATTTAA
>CAIWDQ010000508.1 GCA_903911455.1 uncultured bacterium | reverse complement strand
ATATTAATTTTTTAAATATTTATTTGAAGATTATTTTACATCTTCAATTTTCTTAGTATTAACATCTGTTAATCTGTCCATATTTTCAAGGACTTTCATACCAAGTAGAGCATCAATTGGACCGCCTCCACCATCTTTACCACCCATTATAAGAATTTGTGGCATAATGTTGACCTTGTTTTTACCAACTTCTTCAATAATCTTGTATTGAGCAAAATTATTATTACCCATAGCATCTACCGCTAATTTATATGCTTCTGCGGTTGCAGTTCCTACAGCTAGTGTAGCACTTGCTTCAGCTTCACCATTGACTCTCTTTTGAAAAGCCTCAGCTTCGGCTTTAATTTTTACAGATTCTCCTGAACCTCTTGCGCTTTCAATAGCAGCATTTGCGTTCTTTTTAGAAATTTCAACACCAAGGTCCGCACCAACAAGCGATTTTTGCATATCAGAAATAGCAGTTTGTTTTTCAAGATCCTGACGAGTTAATTGAGCAGATTTTTGCGTGGTATAAGTTTTTTCTTGTTCACCAGCAATTTTACGGTCAGTTAATGTTTTCATAAGTGCATCAGGTGGAACGATGTCACCAATAAGTGTATCAACAGCAGTAACATTATATACATCAAGAACATTCTTAATGTGCATTTTTGCTTCTTTCTGTCTTTCAGAACGAGTTACTAAAAAGTCAATAACGTCTGAATTTTGTGCGCTATTACGGAAGTAGTTACCAATAGTAGGCTCAAGTACTTGTGAAACAAGATTCTTAACAGAACCAAATCTTGCGATAACCATAGGAGCATTGGTGTATGAAATATTAATAATCTGAGAAACATCAAGATTAAATTTGAAACCATCTTTTGAACGAACTGTAATTGTGCAAAGTTTATCATCAAGATTATGTGCTTCTGTTCTAGCATCAGCCCAGTTCAATACGATATTATAGGTTGGTACAGTTTCAACACGCATAATTTTTGTATTAATAGGATACTTACCTGGATCAAGAGTTGTTTGCCAAACACCTTTGTTACCTTTTTTAACAATATTTCCATGGATGAAATCTGAACCTGAGAGGTCTTCGCCTTCTGGGCCAACATAAGATACAACAACGCCAACATGTGAGATTGGAATTTCAGTCATTGGAATTTCTTCATAATTAACAAACCAAGGATTGAAGTTATAAGAACCAGAAAGAACTACTTGCTCTTGTAAACCTCTACGACCACCATTAGCTAAGAATGCATCAGGGTCTTGAAAGTTGTTGTGACCTACGATATGAGGACCAGCAATTGAATCTTTTTCTAAAGGATCACCATCAAGAATAGTAATAATACCTACACTATTTGCATTTATTTTTGTGATGTCAAATACAAAAATTTTAAATAGTCTATGATTAATACGATAAGTACCTGCGGTTAAGAATTGTGTTTGACGACCTTTTTGACCACCATTTTTTAAGAAAGCTTTAGCATCTTGAAAATTTTGACAATCTACTTTTCTAGCTAAAATTTTTCCAACTGGAATTTCTTGACCACCTTCAGCATGAATTAGACCAATTTTACCTTTTTCGATTTCTAAAAGAGGCTCAATGTCAATATTAAACTGCCAAGGCCAATACCAAAAATAAACACCAGGCTTAAGTACATCAGCCTGAATACCAGATTCTCCATTACAAGCAAAAATCTCACCTTCAATAAGGGTTTTATTCGCACCGAATAATTTGAATTTTTTTGTCACAATACCGACCTTGTCCTCAGGTATGATCCATATACCAAACAAATGAAAAGTCCATCTGTAGAACACAAGTAATAAAATAACGGGCAAAATCCAGCCCCAAGCGAGTAACAAACTCAACACAGTTGTTTCCATAAAAAAAATTTAGATTAATAATATAATAAGGATGTATTCAAATGAACACAATTGTAAACCTTGCTTATAATATCACGTAAAAAAGAGAAAGTTTAAGAATTTTGTTCTTAAACTTTCTCTTCACTTTTTAATCAAAAGAAGATTTGTTTTCTTTTTTTGTTTTCTTTTCTAATCTTTTTTCTTTAATTGTTTTCTTTGGCTCTTTTTTTGTTTCTTTTTTT
>CAIWDQ010000507.1 GCA_903911455.1 uncultured bacterium | reverse complement strand
ATTTTCGCCATGGCCAAACAACGTTGTTTGATGATACTTTTTTTTTCGCCATGACCAAACAACGTTGTTTGATGATACTTTTTTTTTCGCCAAGACCAAACAACATTGTTTGATGATACTTTTTTTTTGCCATGACCAAACAACATTGTTTGATGATACTTTTTTTTTTGCCATGACCAAACAACGTTGTTTGATGATACTTTTATTTTCGCCAAGACCAAACAACGTTGTTTGATGATACTTTTTTTTTGGCTAGCTCGCAAAACTCTATATTTCAAGCATAATATTTTTAATTAAAAATTTCACACATTTTTTTATTATTATGATTTTAGATTAATAAAAGGAAGTTTAAGATAAATTGGAAAATAAATTGTAATTCCTAAAAAACTTTTTATTACTTTTGCAAACTCTTAAAGAGAAGGTCTCCGTAGCTCAGCTGGTAGAGCAATTGACTCTTAATCAATGGGTCGTGGGTTCGAACCCCGCCGGGGACACACAGATTCGGGATGTAGCGCAGTTGGTAGCGTTCCACGTTCGGGACGTGGGGGTCGGAAGTTCGAGTCTTCTCATCCCGACGTAATAGATTTAATGACTAATGAATATTTTTATCATTAGTCATTTTAGTTTTAATCAACGCCACTCTAGCTCAGTTGGCAGAGCAGCTCATTCGTAATGAGCAGGTCGTGGGTTCGAGTCCCATTAGTGGCTCAACAAATCAAATTATCTTTTTGTTATTTACTTTCATTTTACCTTTAAATTTGTATTTTTGCAGTTTAGTATTATTATACAAAAGCAATAACTAAAATCAATAACTGATATGTATTCTTATTTTGAAGGAAACTTAATAGAAAAAACACCAACCTATGCCGTTATAGAGTGCGGAGGGATAGGGTATATGATAAATATCTCTTTAATTACTTTTACAAAGATTAAAGATGCCACAAAATGCCGTCTGTATACTCATTTAACGGTTCGTGAAGATGCTCATATACTTTATGGTTTTTATGATGAAAACGAAAGAACATTATTCAGGCATTTAATAAGTGTTTCGGGTATTGGCCCCAATACTGCCCGAATGATGCTTTCTTCATTAAGTGCTGACGAAATCATTCAGGCAATTCTTTTAGGAAACGTATCTTTAATACAAACAATAAAAGGAATTGGGGCAAAATCAGCTCAGCGAATTATACTTGATCTTAAAGATAAGTTGGGTAAAATAACTTTTGATTCAGAAAATTTTTCTACTTCACACAATACAAAAAGAGAAGAAGCGTTATCTGCATTAGTTATGTTAGGATTTAATAAGACAGTTGCAGAAAAGACGCTCGATAAGATTATACGTTCAGAAGATGCGAATGCTACAGTTGAACAGTTAATTAAGAGCGCTTTGAAAATACTATAAACTAAAGAATTTATTGGTACGATTACAAAGATATATAATAAGCTTATTGCTTATTACAGGGATAGCAGCTTTAATTTTACAGGTTACCGATTCTAAAGGTAGATCTGTAAAATTAAGATATTCAAAGCCGGTTAATAATGCTTTGAATAATTTTGCGTTGCCTAAAGATACCCCTAATCCTACTACTAATCTTCATTATCCAATTAAGCAACAAGACCCACAATTTAATGGGCCACCATCCAATCATCCTTTATATCTTCATAATCCTTCTAATATTAATGATTCTGTTTATTATGATTATGATAATAATGAATATATTTTTAATAATAAGATAGGTGATATTGATAATGGTGCTCCAAATACAATGACTTTTAAAGAATATCAGGATTATGATATGGATAAAGCTCTTAGAAGTTATTGGCACGAGCGAACAAAAGCTGCCGGAGTTGGGAATAGAGGAGGTTTAATCCCTCAGATTAAAATAGGTGGAGAAGTTTTTGATAAGATATTTGGTAGTAATGTAATTGATATTCGTCCACAAGGTTCGGCCGAGTTAATTTTTGGTGTAATAGGTAACAATCGTCAGGATCCATCCTTAAACATTAAGCAAAGAAGTACACTTAATTTTGATTTCCAGGAAAAGATTCAAATGAGTGTGATTGCTAAGATTGGTGATAAGATTGAGTTTAAAACCAATTATAACACTGAATCAATGTTTGCCTTCGAAAATAAGTTAAAACTTAAATATGAAGGTAAAGAAGACGAGATCCTTCAGCTAATTGAAGCGGGGGACGTTAATTTACCACTTAATAGTACACTTATTCAGGGTAGCCAAAGTTTATTTGGGATAAAAACAAAATTAAAGTTCGGAAGAACAACTGTTACAGGGGTATTCTCTGAACAGAAATCCGAATCAAAAAACATAACAGTTCAAGGTGGTGCCGAAACAAGTAAATTTAAGTTTAAAGCCGACCAATACGAAGAAAACAAACATTTCTTCTTAGCACAATATTTTAGAAATAATTATAACAGTGCATTGTCATCACTTCCTATTATTAGTTCTAACATAAACATTACTAAGATAGAAGTATGGAGAACAAATATAGGAGCCCCAACCACAAATAACAGAAATGTTGTAGCTTTAACAGATCTAGGTGAATCTGCACCTACTAATAGTTTACATGTTACCCCAATAACTTCTTGCTATGGATTCCCTTTGCCAAGTAATTATATAAATAGTTTAAAAGTTTACTTAGATACTGCATCTGGAGTACATTCATTAAGGGATATTAATACTGTAAGCAATACACTTCAAAGTGCAGGGTTTAATTCGGGGCAGGATTATGAGAAAGTTGAAAGTGCAAAAAAATTAGCTCCAAATGAATTTACATTTAATGCTAGATTAGGTTTTATTTCTTTGAATCAGGCATTAAATCCTGATCAGGTACTTGCTGTTGCATTTCAATATACTAAAATAGGAGATACAGCTGTTTATCAGGTTGGGGAATTTTCTGATCAAGGGATTAATGATCCAAAGACATTAGTTGTAAAACTTCTAAAGAGTTCAACACTTAATACAACAAGCCCTTTATGGAAGCTAATGATGAAGAATGTATATTCATTAGGAGCTTATCAGGTAAATAGACAAGATTTTCGTTTAAACATACTCTATGCCGGGGATCAAAATGGAGTTCTAACTGGTTATTTTACTGAAGGACCAAAAAAGGGGATAGCATTGATCAGGTTATTACATTTAGATACTTTAGATGCTCAAATGAATCCTAATCCGGATGGTGTTTTTGATTTTATTGATAATGCTGCAACACAAGGTGGAACCATACAAGCATCAAATGGTAGAATATTTTTCCCTTTAGTTGAACCTTTTGGTAAGGATTTGGCAAATATACTTGGAGATCCTGCTTATGCACAGAAATATTGTTTCGACTCATTATATACACTTACCCGAACACAAGCACAACAATATCCTGAAAAAGACAAATATTATTTTGAAGGGATTTATAAATCCACATCCGGTTCCGAAATCTCTTTAGGAGGATTTAATATACCCCAAGGTTCAGTTAAAGTAACTGCCGGTGGTATGCCTTTAACAGAAAATGTAGATTATACTGTAGATTATACTTTAGGTAGGGTTAAAATTATTAATGAAGGTATCTTAAATTCTGGTCAACCTATTAATATTTCTCTCGAAAGTAATTCGATGTTCAATATTATGACCAAGCGCTTAATGGCTGCTCATGTTAACTACGAAATTAATAAAGATTTTAATATTGGAGGTACTATAATGAATCTTCATCAAAGTCCGCTTACACAAAAAGTGAACTATGGTGATGAGCCTATCTCAAATACTATCTGGGGTATGGATGTTTCGTATCAGACCGAATCAAGATTATTAACTAAGCTTGTTGATGCTTTACCATTTATTCAAACTAAAGCAGTTTCTAAAGTTAATTTCTATGGTGAATTTGCTCAGTTCATTCCTGGGCACTCAAGTGCAATTGGTGCTACTGGTACTTCTTATATTGACGATTTTGAAGGAAGTTTATCAGCTATAGATTTAAAGAATGTTGGCTCATGGTTTTTAGCAAGTACACCTCAAGGACAAACTCAATATGGTTTGTTTCCTGAAGCTGCACCAAATACAGGTCTTAAATATGGTTTCAACAGAGCAAAACTTGCATGGTATGTAATCGATCCTCTTTTTTATGATGCAAGTTCTAAACCACCCAATGTAACTACTTATGATCAATCAACCCCAAGTGCCAGAGAAGTTTTTGAAACTGAAGTTTTCCCAAACAAAGAACTAGCTAATGGGACTCCTTCAAATATAGCAATTATGAATCTTGCCTATTATCCTACTGAAAGAGGTCCATATAATTATGATGTAAATGGGGAAGGTGGATTTTCTTATGGTTTAAATGCTGATGGAACTTTAAAGAATCCCGACACAAGATGGGCAGGTATCATGCGTAAACTTGAAACTACTGACTTTGAAGCTACCAATGTTGAATATATTCAGTTTTGGATGATGGATCCTTTTATTAATATGGATGGACAAAATGGTCATCCTTTACATTCAGGGGGACAGTTGTATTTTAATTTAGGAGATATATCTGAAGATCTTTTAAGAGATAGTAGAAAACTTTATGAAAATGGATTACCTACTAGTGCTGTTGTTGCTAATGTTGATACTACTATTTGGGGAAGAGTTCCTAAATTGCAAGCTTTAGTAAATGCTTTTGATAACGATCCAAATGCACGTCCTTATCAGGATGTGGGTTACGATGGTTTGAAAAATTCTGATGAAGTTTCTTTCTTTGATACTGCATATATACAGAAAGTTGCAACTTATATTGGCCCCGCAACATTAGCTCATACAAAAGCTTTAGCTGACCCTTCTGCAGATGATTATCATTATTTCAGAGGTGGGGACTATGATTCCTACTTACATGATATTACTGCTAGATATAAGAATTTCAGTAATCCTGATGGTAATTCACCAGCAGGTAATGGCCCTGAAGCCTATCCTACTATGGCTACTACAATGCCAAATGTTGAAGATATTAATTATGATAATACATTAAGTGAATCTGAAAACTATTATCAATATGTAATTGACCTTAAACCTGCCAAGATGGTTATAGGACAAAACTATATAACAGATATTCAGACATCCAATGGAATTAGATTGCCTAATGGGAATACTGTTAGTACTAAATGGTATCAGTTTAAAATACCTGTAAGAAGTCCTGATAAAGTAGTTGGAAATATCACTAATTTTCAGTCTATCCGTTTTATGAGGATGTTTTTAAAAGGATTTAAGGATTCTATATTCTGTCGTTTTGCTACTTTACAATTAATAAGAGGTGAATGGCGTAAGTATGGTAATAGTTTATTATATAATGGTGATTATGTACCGACTGATCAATCGGGAACAAGTTTTAATATAGCAGCAGTTAATATTGAAGAAAATGGAAGCAGAAGTCCTATTCCTTATGTAATGCCTCCAGGTATAGCACGTCAGGTAAATCAAGCTACTACTAACCTTGCTAAGTTAAATGAACAAGCTTTAAGCATGAAAATCATAAACCTTATTGATGGTGATGCAAGAGCAATTTATAAGACTACTGATTTTGATTTCAGACAATACAAACGCTTGCAAATGTTTACTCATGCTGAGAAAGTCTCAGAAGATTTAAAATATGGTGATGTTACAGTATTTGTTCGTCTTGGATCCGACTTTACTGAAAATTATTATGAGTATGAATTACCATTAAATGTTACACCTTGGGGTACTGGTGCTTCTGCTGACAATCTTATATGGCCTGAAGCTAATAATGTGGATATTGATCTATTAAAGATTGTTGCTATCAAAGAGAACAGGAATATTTTAATAAGATCTGGAAACACAACTGTAGCATATAATAAACCTTATGTTGAGCACGATGGGAATGCTAAGATAACAGTTGTTGGAACTCCTAATCTAGGAAGTGTAAAGACTATTATGATTGGGGTACGTAATCCAAAGAAGCAAACTCTGGCCGATCATGATGATATGTTACCAAAATCTGCTGAAGTTTGGGTAAATGAGTTACGTTTAACTGACTTTCTTGATAAAACAGGATATGCAGCCACAGCAAGAGTTAGAGCTAATCTTGCAGATCTTGGTGATGTTGCATCTTCTATTTCATATTCTTCTGCCGGCTTTGGATCTATTGAACAGAAAGTAAACGAAACACAAAAAGATAATATCACTAATTTTGATGTTGCTACTAACATTGAGCTTAGTAAATTCCTGCCTCCTAAAACTGGTTTAAAGATTCCTATGCATTATGATTATTCTTCAAGTGTTAGTAATCCAAAATATAACCCTTTGGATCCCGATGTTCAGCTTGCTGATGATTTAGCAACATATCCTACTACTGCTCAACAGGATTCTATCAAACAACTTGTTCAGGATTATACTACCAGGAAGAATCTTAATTTTATGAATGTTAGAAAAGAAAGAGTAGGGGCTTCTTTAGCTAAACCTAAGTTTTATGATGTCGAGAATCTTGACGTATCCTATTCTTATGCCGAAATATATCATAGAAATGTTGATATTGAATACGACATTAAGAAAACTTATAGAGGTGGACTTGGTTATAACTTTGTAAACAACCCTAAAAGCGTTCGTCCTTTCGCTAAGATTGGTTTTATAAGCAAATACTCTATATTTTCTTTATTAAAAGAGTTTAATTTCTACTACACTCCCAAATTAATGTCGTTCAGGACAGAAATGCTTCGAGAATACGAAGAAAATAAGTTGCGTAATAAGAGCACAGGTTTAATTATTCTTGAGCCTACTTACTTCAAAACTTTTAACTGGAATAGAATTTATTCTTTGAAGTTTGATTTAGCTACATCATTGACTATGGAGTATTCGGCTACTGCCAGTGCAATAATTGATGAACCTCAGGGGCAGATTGACACCAAGCAGAAAAGAGATTCTATATGGCATAATGTTCTTGACTTTGGTAGAATGAATCATTTTAATCAGACAACTAATATTAATTATAATATTCCTATAAATAAGATTCCTTTATTAAACTGGATTAGTTCTACTGCAAAGTATGGGAGTGATTATAAATGGGATGCTTCACCACTTTCACTTAAACGTTTAGGGAATACTGTCGAAAACAGTAATACCAAACAGTTGAATGGAAATGTTAATATGACTACTTTGTTTGAGAAGGTTCCTTATATTAAAAAGCTTAATCAGAAGAGTAAAGTAGGAAAAATGTCAATGACTCCGCCTAGAGGTAAGGGTGTGAGGGATGATAATAATACTGAGAAACCACCTGAGGAGGCAAGTGATACAATAAAGAAACCAAAAGAAAGTGCTTTCAAGAAAATTACCGATCAGATATTAAGGATAATTACAGGAGTTAAAACAGCTTCTATTTCTTATACTGAAAATCAAGGGATGACTTTACCCGGTTTTATTCCTGAGCCTAGTGCAATTGGAAATAACTGGAACCAGAATGCACCGGGTTTGCCTTTTGTTTTTGGTTCGCAACAGGATATTAGATTGAATGCCGTTAGAAACCATTGGTTAACTACTGATACTTTAATGAATAATCAATTTCTTACTAAATATTCTAACACTGTTAATGCCAGGGTTGATTTTGAGCCATTGAATGATATGAAGATTGAGATTATTGCTAACAGAACCTATACTGAGAATCATAGTGAGTTCTTTAAAGCAGATGCTACCGGTACTTTCCCCGACTTAAAACATCCAATTAATCCTGTTAATACCGGAAGTTTTAGTATCTCATTTCTATCATTTGCTACTGCTTTTACATCTAATAATGCTGATAATTCAAACAAAACATTTACCGCTTTCCTTAACAATCGTGGAGTTATAGCCGCACGTCTTGCTAAAGCTAATCCACATTGGAATGGAACTTACCAAATGGATACTGCAACACAACAGAATTTCCCTACAGGTTATGGTGCTACATCGCAGGATGTTTTGATCCCTGCTTTTCTTGCTGCTTATGCTGGTAAAGATCCAGGTGGCGTTTCGCTTTCTGCTTTCCCTCTTATTCCTTTACCAAACTGGACTATTACATACACAGGTTTATCTAAAATTAAGAAGTTTAAGAAGTATGTTAAAACTATTACAATTTCCAACTCTTATAGATCAACTTATGCTGTGGGTGCATACACTACTAATATCCTTTATACTTCTACTGATGGCTACCAGACTGTAAGGAATACTGTAGGATATGGTAATTATCTTCCTGCAAGGCAAATTGATCAGGTAACTATTAGCGAACAGTTTGCTCCTTTGATAAAGATTGAAATATCATGGCAAAATAGTTTAATGACGAATATTGAAATCAAGAAGTCAAGGAATATATCGTTGAGTTTTACAAATAATCAACTTACTGAGCTTACAAGTAATGAATTTATTATTGGATTAGGCTATCGTATTAAAGATGTTCAGTTGAATATTGTTTCTCAAGGTGGGAAAACAAAGAAAATTAAGAGTGATATTAACTTAAAGTGTGACTTTTCGATAAGGACTAATGAAACTATATTAAGAAGGGTTGATGAGAATGTAAACCAGATTTCGCAAGGGCAACAGGTTATTTCAATTAATACTTCTGCTGATTATATGATATCCGAAAGGTTTAAAATTCGTGCCTTCTTTGATAAGGTAATTAACAATCCTTTTATTTCTTCATCTTTCCCACAATCAACTACTAATGCAGGTTTGAGTATTACTTTCTCATTAGCACAATAAATTAATATAGATAAATGCTTTGTTATTGAATAAAAAAATGTAATTTTGACAACAAATAAATAAATCATAATTCTATGAATATTCCTGAAAATTTAAAGTACACTGAAGATCACGAATGGTTAAGAGTTGAAGGCGACATCGCTTATTGCGGAGTTACTGATTATGCTCAAAACGAACTTGGTGATATCGTTTTTATCGAATGCGAAACTGTTGGTGACACATTAGCACAAGGTGAAACTTTTGGAACTATCGAAGCTGTAAAAACAGTTAGCGATATGTTTATGCCTGTATCAGGTGAAGTTCTTGAGTTTAACGAAGAACTCGAAGCTACCCCTGAAATGATTAACAAAGATCCTTATGGTGGTGGCTGGATCATTAAAATTAGGATGACAGAAGTATCGCAATGCGACGATCTTTTGGATGCTGCTGCTTACAAAGCTCATTTAGGTTTACAGTAATCTTTACAGCTTTTTTTATTACAATGAACAGGTGAATATGTATTCTCCTGTTCATTGTTATTTTTATTAATTCAGCTATAGCTTGATGTTTAATAAATACAATTTGCCGGCACTTATATGGGTGTTGGTTATACTTTTTCTTACATTAGCACCGGGTGATGCATTCCCTGTCACTCCTAAGTTTCTCGATCTTTTTCAGCCCGATAAGATAGTTCATCTTATAATGTTTTCGACTCTGGTAGTTTTGCTTATTAATGCTTTCGACAAACAAAGCAAGTATCCATCTTTTAAAAAACATTACATATTAATAGCATTACTTATAAGTATATTTTTGGGTGGCATTACCGAAGTGTTGCAAGGTATAATGGATATAGGACGTACAGCAAGTATCTACGATTTTATTGCGAATGCTATTGGAAGCTTTCTGGGTTACTATATTTATACTATTTTGCGCAAAAGAGGAGTGAAGTATTTTAGTTAATCATACATTATTTTCTTTTCTTTTAAACATTTTCCATTCCCCATTTTCCATCATCTAAGTATTGTTAAACTCCCGTGATAATTATTCACCTTACTATTAGCTGTTTTACTTGTAGCCTTTATAATATAGTAGTAAGTTCCATCAGCTAAAGGCTTACCTTTATAAGTACCATCCCAATTGTTTTGGTAATTACCTCCTTTAAAAACCAAAAGTCCCCATCTATTAAATATTTGTACATCAAGATTCCAATATTCATAATTCTTTATTACAAAACAATCATTTTGTCCATCACCATTTGGAGTAATGATGTTTGGAATGATTGGTTCTGCATCACATGATAACTTTATTTTTGTTATACTGCTACAGTTTGCTAATGTATCTGTAACTTTTACCCAATAAGTTCCTGTTTGTGATGCTAAAAAAATTGGAGATGTTGAACCATCCTGCCATTGATAAATTGCATCAGGGTATTGAGCATTTAAAGTGAGTGTTTGTCCATTACATAATGTAGTGTCATTCCCAATAAAAACATTAGGTAATGAAATTATCATTACATTAATTGTATCACTATTCTTACAATTATATTGATTTGTAATATTAACCCAATAAGTTCCGCTTTGAAGAACATTATAAGTAGGACTAATTGAATTGTTTTGCCAAAGATAAGTAGTATTTGGTTGAGTGGCATCTAATAATATTGAATTGCCAATACAAATTGAGGTATCACTTCCTAAATTAATAAAAGGTAAAGGATTATAAGTTACATTTATTGTATCATTAGTAAAACAATGGTATTGATTAGTAACTTTAACCCAATAAGTTCCGGCTTGTGTTAAATGATAAGTCGGACTGTTGGAATTATTTTGCCATTGATAAATACAATTAACGGTAGTAGCATTTAAAGTTAGTGTTTGTCCATCACACAATGCGGTATCGTTACCTAAGTTAACTATTGGATTTGGACTATAATTAATATGTATTGTATCTGACACAGTCACACTTCCAACATTTACAGTAACCCAATAAGTTCCCTGACTAGTTACAATATATGTTGGATTTGTAGAATTGTTTTGCCAATGATAAACTCCTCCTGTAACTGTTGCATTCAAAGTCAAACTATCGCCAGGACAGAGAGTAGTATCATTTCCAAGGTTTATGGATATTGTATTGTTTACAAACTGGAAGTTATCAACATGACTCCATGTTCCACTTAATGTTCCTCCACTAATTCTAACTGTAATATAATTAGCAGTTATTGGTGCTGTAAAAGTTAAAATTCGTTGCGACCACACTCCAATAACAGGTGCTAAAGGAGAAATATAAACTGAGGTGCCAAAAACATTATTAATAGTTGAAAGTCCTATTTCAAAAGGAAATGGAGTATATCCGGGACCACCTCTGTCATAAAAACTAATTGTATATTGATTGCCCATTAATATAGGCGATGAAAGTTCGAGTGATATAGCATCAGTACCATTACCAGTCATGGCTACAAACCAACTCCCATTTTGTGGTGGTCCCCAAGTAGAAGAAGTAATGATATCGAGATTCCCGTAAGTACCATAACCGGTTGAATTTTGCATTAAAGAATTATAACCCGGATTTGTCAAATTGATATGATCCCCTGTACAGGAATTATTCTCGAAATTTCCATTGAGAAAACTTTGAGAATAAGTGAATTTACATATTAAGACTAATAAGACCAATATTCTTGTTCTCATGATTCAATTATAAGGATACAAATATACAAT
>CAIWDQ010000506.1 GCA_903911455.1 uncultured bacterium | reverse complement strand
TTATTACAATATAATTATTATTAAATGAACTTATTTTTTTAAGTAGCTGTCTTTAAAAAAACTAAGATAACTTTCAATGTCTTTTATCTGATAAAATGTAAGGTAATTGTCTGATGTAATCACAAAAGCATTATATGCTGTCGGATTTAAAGTAGAAAATACATATTCATTGTCTTTGATAGTATTGAAATACAACATGGCTTCTTCAGCATTTGCATATTGATTTACTGTTATCATATGAGTATTCTTCTCAAAAATTAAACTGGTAATTGTTAAATTACTAGATGAATAATATTTTCGATTGAAGTCGGATATCTTTATTTTTAATGCATTTACATTGATCTTTGTTGCATCTACAAGCATAACAAAGAAATGCTGGCTTTCATCATTAGTTTTAAATATTCCTTTAGATGATGATGGTGTAGTAGTTTTGAAAGTACTAATTACCTGACTTGAATCCGTCTTTGTTTTTATCTCAGTAGTTTTCTCAGTATTAGTTTGCTTGTTTTCCTTATTCTCAGCTTGAAGTTTAGATGCATCTTCTTTCTTATACTTTTTCCCTTTACCTTTTTCTTTAGGTTCAGGCTTATTATTATCTTCTGTTCCTAGATTAAGATCTTTAGTTTTTGATAAATACCCTAACACCATCTGAGCAGTTGGTACAATATCACTCTTTGAGAAGTTGGCTATAAATTGATTTAATGCAAGGATTAAAGAGTCTCTTCCTTTTGTTTTTCCAATAGCCAATACCTTTAAGTATTCAAACTTAGGGAATATCTTACTCTTCTTATATTTTGTAGTTGCAGTTTCATAATCAGTTAATACTTTAGAGTAATTTTGAGCTATGAATGCTTTATAAGTTTGTTCATAAAAGATATTAGACTCATTATTCCTGGCTTGTATTTCTTTATAATAAGTAGGATCTAATAATATTTTAGCATAATCACTCTCCGGAAAATCTGTTAGGATCATATCTTTATATAAGGTCACATTTTTCTTATCATCTAAATCTTTATAGATAAGGTATAGTTGATAGTATGAACTTAATTTATGTTTTGTTTCAGGAAATCTTTTTAGTAAAGTTTCAAAAGATTCTATTGCCTTTTTATGATCCTTTAAACCCTCAAAATAGATAAATCCTTCATTATAGAGTGCTTCTTCGATTTTCTCATTCGATTTAGCTACTTTCTCTTCTGTCAATGGGATATCTTTTAAATAATAATTCCTGTTTTTTGGGTCACTTGAAGCTTTTAAAGTATCTTTAGTTTTATCGCCTTTACCACCTTTCTCATCACTACCTTTATTATCTGCTTGATCAGGTCCAAAATCAACAGTTTGTTTATTACTTATTCTCCAGTTATCTTCTAATTTACGCTTACCCCATTTCCTGGTAAAATCACTATATCCAAAACTCATCGTTTGAGGATTATAGAAGTACCATTCACCTGTTTGAGTAACCCCATTTTTACCCGGGGTATTATTATTCATATTCTGTATACTTGAGACAGGTATTTGCGACATCATTTGCTCTTCTTCTTTCTTTCTTTGTTCTTCTTTTATGATATCATTAATAACTTTATCAATCTTACTGTTCCTTTCACCTGCTGTCATTTTAGCCATTGCCTGCAAGCTATCCTGAACCTTTACCATTTGTAGATTCTTTACAAGCTCCGTTAAGACTTCAGTCTTACTTTTTACCAAATCATAGTTCTGATAGTTCTTTGGAAGAAACATTATTGTGCTGTCATAATATGCCTGAGCATTTACATAATCTGGTATCTCAAAATATAGATCCGCTAGTTTTAATGAAGATACTGCCTTTTGATAGTTATTACCATTACTGGAACTCACTGATAGTTTAAGGTATTTAATAGCACTTTGTTTATCTTTATCCCTTAATGACACTTCAGCTAATGCATAATAAATTTGATCAAGATATTCTTTATTCTTAACATCTTTCAACATCTTGGTCAACCTCTTTATTATGTCTTTGCTATTCCCTTTTGAAGCATCATAACTCATTGCAAGGTTTATCTTTGCATTGAATGCCATTTCATATGGAGGGTTTCTTTTTATAACTGACTTGTAGAGTTCGGTTGCTTTTTGTAATTCTCCTGTCCGTTGATATATTTGAGCAAGTATAAATCTTAGTCTGTTCTTGGCATCTTTCTTATGAGTTAATGATATAGATGTTAATAAGTAGTCTATCGAAGGCTCATAGTTTTCTTGCTTAACATAGAAATCAGAATAAACCAAGGCAAGCTCTTTTTTTAATGTTTTAGGTGCTTCACCTGTATTCATTTTATTGTTAACCTGATCGAGGTATGATTGTGCTGCATCCCATTCTCCAAGTTGATTATTAGTTCGGGCAAGCCAAAGCATCGCTTCATATTTTTCGGGATAGGTTTTGTACTGACTAATTATAAAATTAAATGTACGGATAGCTGTTCTATAATCTTGTTTATAAAACTGAGCTTTCCCCATAAGTAAATAAGCAGTTGGGATCCATTTAATATATTCTTTTCCTTTTAAGAATATTGAATGTAGTCGGATAGTCTTTGCAGCTTTTTCAATCGATCTATCCATTTGAGGATTTACTTTCTGTGCTTCCTGTTTTGTTCCATACTGAAACACCGGAAGAACTTTAGCATAATTATCTTTATTTGATTTAGAGAGTTCTTTAACACCGTCTTTAAGACTTTCATTACCATTCCACCACACATTATAATGTGCGGTCATATTATGATAAAACCGCCTTGTAAAGGTATTCTTCTTCGTCGAGCATGACGCAGCGAATAACATTACAAGGGCAACTGTTGATATATATGATAGTTTCCTGTAGTTCAAATTTCGTGTCCTAATATTAACCTATAACTCATTTTTTGCAAAATTATTTTATTTTTTCAATTAAACTGCATTATTTAATCCATTTTATGAAAATTTACTATGATTTTGTTGATGAGTTTAACAAAGTGAAATTACATTATGTTAATAAATCAATCCTCTTTTAGTACGATTATTATTAAATAGTTTCTTCAAGAAGAGGTATGTTACTCCCCGAATTATCGAATATCTGTAGCTTTACATTCATGGCTTTAGAATATTCTTTAAACTCTTTATTCTTTCTTAATCTGTTGAAATCTTCTTTAAGTAGTTTAAAGCTTTCGTTAAGATTCTCAGGCAAAATTTCAGTATCATCAAACCAATACAAATCATTATTCACGATAAGTGATTCTTCATTCTCTTTCTTTATTCTTAGGTTCTCGAAGCTCCATATTTCTCCTGATTTTATCTTATCAATACCTTCTATAATAAACGTTTCATCATAAAAGCCAAGATAATTATTATTCATTTGAGTAAAACTTAATGTTCCAGTCCAAATGCCGGCCATCATAAATACTATAATCATAAACAATGAATGCCACGAGATAATATTATTAGTATTTACATCAAAAAGGATGAGTAAAATTGCAACCGGCAAACCCCAATACACGCTCCCATGCAAGAAAACAATTTTCCATTTTCTCTTTCTCTTTTCTTCAAAGCTTTTATAGAACTTCTTCTGAGCGTCGTTGAGTTCATTGGTGCTGTTACGGTAATTAGTTTTATAGAAATGTATATTCTTTAAGGCTATCCAACTTAAATATGATTTTTCCAGATTATAATAGATTACCAGACCCACGATAGACCCAGTAATTAGGAAGTTGCACAAGCCTAAGCTGACCTTCGCAATAATATCGTCAGGGAAAGTAAGTAACGAAACTATAATCGCCATCGGCAATCCACAGTACAGACAGCCATATCGAAACACAAATTTCCATTTTTTAGTTCGTTGTACCTCCCATTTCTGATAGAATCTTTCATTTTTTTCTTTTACATTTTTCATGTTTGAATGCTTTTAATATTTCCTGCAAATGTAGTTCTTTCTATATAATATAGGTGTGTTTATTTATCTTTATTTTTGTTTTGATTTATAATTCATCAATACTTTTGTTTTAGTTGTTATTAACTACAAATACAAAGACCGTCATTGCGAGCAAAGCGAAGCAATCTAA
>CAIWDQ010000505.1 GCA_903911455.1 uncultured bacterium | reverse complement strand
TTTGAGAGACCTTCGAAAAGTGTTTCGGAAGCTTCTCAAACTTTGAGAGACCTTCGGAAAGTGTTTCGGAAGCTTCTCAAACTTTGAAAGTCCTTCGGAAAGTGTTTCGGAAGCTTCTCAAACTTTGAGAGACCTTCGGAAAGTGTTTCGGAAGCTTCTCAAACTTTGAAAGTCCTTCGGAAAGTGTTTCGGAAGCTTCTCAAACTTTGAGTGACCTTCGGAAAGTGTTTCGGAAGCTTCTCAAACTTTGAGTGACATACAATATGCGTATTGGAAGCTTCTCAAACTTTTTGTGACATACAATATGCGTATTGGAAGCCACTCAAACTTTTTGTGACATACAATATGCGTATTGGAAGCCACTCAAACTTTTTGTGACATACAATATGCGTATTGGAAGCCACTCAAACTTTGAGAATCATATAATATGCGTATTGGAAGTCACTCAAACTTTGAGATTGATACAATCTATTTATTAATATCACATCGCTAAATTATAAGTTTCATGATTTAAATTGTTTAATCAATTAGCCTCTTCTAAGATGCAAAATTATGTTATTCTGAACCAAGACATTTTATTTTTTATATTAAATTTATATTTCCCCTCCGGGGAATTTTAAAACATTTATATATTGTTTTAATGAGATGTAATATTAATTATTATCTTTGCGTTAAAATATATAATACAAAATGTACATAAAGTTCATTTGAATAAGAAAGCTTTATGTAGTTATGTTACAAATATGAACAAATTAGTGATAATGCTTAGACGACAATTTCAATTATTTATTCCAATAATATTTTTAATCTTATCAGTTTCTGATAATCTTTTAGGACAGACCATAACAGAGCAAAAAAATATTCTGGACAGTTTCCCGTTACCTCAAGCAGAATATCAAGAAATAAAAACCATGAAAACAGCAGACGAATATTTTGAATCTGCATATAATCGGACAATTGACTTTCCAGGTGATTCACTTGCAAACTTTTATAATTTGCGTGATTATCAAAATGCAATTAAACTTGATAAAAAAGATTGGTATTCCTACAGAAATCTTTCCAATTGTTTTTGTAGAATAAATCGGATCGACCTTGCTTTGAAATCAATTAATTTAGCATTTAAATACTGTCCGGATTTGGATGATGCTCCTGAACTTTATGATATTAGAGGAAAATTTTATTATATACTTAAAGATTATTTGAACGCTATTAAAGACTTCCAAAAATTGGTTGACTTGGGATATAGTCCCTTAGAGGGCAGTTACTATAAGTTGGCAAAGGCTACATTAAAATCTGGCCAAATTGAAAAGGCTAAGCAAATTATAATAAACGCAAAGGACTTAGACTTCACTGGCTACGACTTAAAAGTGTTCGGGCTTTAAATCACTGTCAATAACTAAAGGATTAACACAATTTTAAAAATAGGGTTTTAATAACAAAAATGAAAGAAACAACAATAAATAAACAATATGCAGCTTGGGCAACACACCTCGGCTTGCTCGGTGACCGTCAATATATTGGATGAAAGTTTAAGAATGGGATTGCGGGTCAAGCCCGCAATGACTACGAGGTGAATCGCCAAATCACAAAATCACCAAATCATTTATATTTAAACCCGAGTTTCGGTTATAAATATAAACATCATCATAAAGAAAATAAAAAATAAAATCATAATAAACCTATAAATAAATAGTAGGATTCAGAAAAAATACCTAAGTTTGTACCATCTTTAAAAACATAGAATGAAGGTATTTAAATTTGGAGGAGCTTCGGTTAATAATGCAGATGCAGTAAGGAATGTTGTAAATATTCTTAATAATTATGCTGACGATGATTTGCTTGTGGTGATCTCTGCTATGGGCAAAACTACCAATGCTTTGGAGCAACTTGCCAATGCTTATTTTAAACATGAAGATTATACTTCCATATTAAAAAGCATTATTGAGTACCATTTTGATATTATTAATGATCTTTTTGATGATAGCCATAATCATATTTTTGAAGATATAAATAAGTTCTTTTGTGCTTTAAGTCATAAATTATCACAAAAACCAACAAATAATTTTGATCTTGAGTACGATCAGATTGTTGTCTATGGCGAATTACTTTCTACTAAAATTATTCATCATTACCTAAAAACTACAGGAGTTTGGAATATATGGTTTGATGCCCGTCAGGTAATTATAACAGATAACAGCTTTAAGGAAGCAAAGGTTAACTGGAAATTGACTACTGATGAAATTGAGTTTTCTATTGCCTCAAAATATAAAGATGGTGAAAAAAGAATAATTATTACTCAAGGTTTTATTGGAGGTACTCCCAATGGAATTTCTACAACTATCGGCAGAGAAGGTTCTGATTACTCAGCTTCTATCTTTGCTTATTGTTTGGATGCTGATGAAGTTTTTATTTGGAAAGATGTGCCCGGTGTATTAAATGCCGACCCAAAATATTTTGAAGATACTACTAAACTGGATAGCATTTCGTATCGCGAAGCTATTGAACTTGCATATTATGGAGCTAGTATCATCCATCCTAAAACTATTAAACCTTTACAGAATAAAAACATCCCATTAAAAGTTAAGTCCTTCATACACCCTGAGGAAGAAGGTACAATTATTTCGGATATCGATCATGCGGATGGACTGGTGCCTTCATTTATTTTTAAGAAGAATCAGACGTTGGTTTCAATTTCTCCACGTGATTTCTCTTTTATTGCTGAAGATAATCTTTCGGATATATTTAAAACAATAGCTGACATTGGTATTAAGATTAATCTTATGCAAAACTCTGCTATTAGTTTTTCTATTTGTATAGATGAAAATAAATATAGGTTTGAAAACTTAATTTCTGAATTGCAGAAAGATTATAAAGTAAAATACAATCATAATCTTGAATTAATAACAATTCGTAATTACGATCAGCAAACTATTGATAAGCTTGTGAATAAACGTGATATTAAATTAGAACAAAAGAGTAGATTAACGGTACAATTGGTTGTTGAAGGTTGATAAAAGCCTCTAAATCTTAAAACACATATCTGTAAAAGAATCTATTGAATGTAATGATTCGTTACGTGCTTCTATATAACCCATATGTCCTACATCAATCAATGTAATTTCAGCATGTTTTGCAAGAGCAGTTTGTTCAAGCGATTTAGGTAATGGAGTTCGTGGATCTTGTTTCCCAAAAATAAATAATATAGGAAAAGGAGCATACTTAATAACCTCTAACTTAGATTCCCTTAACTTCATTCCTTTTTGCGAAGCCACAATAGCATCTACCGTCATATCCTTAATATATTGTTGTAAAGTTTTAATCTCATCCTGATATTTAGAAACGTTTTCGGGTGCAAATAATTCAGGAATAAAGTTAGAGATAAAACCAACTCTGTTCTGCTTTACAATTTCGCAAGATCTGTCGCGATTCATCTTAGCTTCATCTGTATCAGCATAAGCATGAGAATGGAACAAGCCTAATCCATTAAGCATATAAGGATACATCTCGGCAAATGCCAACGAAACATAACCACCCATAGAATGCCCAATCAATACACATTTATTTACTTCCAATTGATCTAAACCAAACTTAATACAATCAGCCATCAACTCCATAGAATGTATTGTATCTATGCATTCTGAATCTCCGTGTCCGGGAAGATCAAACGTAATAACCTTATACTTTTTTGATAATACTGAAGTAAAATTAATCCAAATCTTCTGACATTCCATAAAACCATGAAGTAAAACTAAAACAGGACCTTCGCCTGTAACTGTATATGTTATTTTTTTATCTTTGAATAAAAAATGTTGTGTTTCCATTGAAATAAATTTTAAGCAAAAGTAAGAAAAGAATTGGTTTTATGTATTAATGATCAGGAGATAAAATTTCTTTAACATAAATTGTATTTTTATTGATGAGATATAATACTTTTTTTACTACTTTTGACGAATGGAAGAGCAATTATCATCTAAAGAAAATACACGAAAAAGAACATCTAAAGGACTGGCTGCATTTCAGTCAATATCAGAGCAAGGGAAATTACCACCACAGGCTACCGATTTAGAAGAGGCAGTTTTAGGTGCTTTAATGTTAGAACAGGATGCATTAAATTCAGTTATTGACATCCTTAAACCCGAATTCTTTTACCGACAATCACACCAATTAATATATACTTCAATCTGCAGATTGTTTGCTGCTTCCAGCCCAGTTGATATCCTTACAGTAACCAATGATTTAAAATCAAAAGGAGAACTAGAGATAGTTGGAGGTGCTTATTTTATTACACAATTAACTAATAGAGTTGCTTCTTCTGCAAATATTGAATATCATTCGCGTATTATTGCTCAGAAATATATTCAAAGAGAACTTATAAGAATTTCATCCGAAATACAACGCGAGGCTTATGAAGATACTACAGATGTTTTAGAACTTCTTGACAAAACTGAAAGTAGTTTACTTTCTATTGGTGAAAAGAATTTCCGTAGTGATTATTCTGACATGCAAACTTTGATAAGAGAAGCAATTGGAGAAATTGAAGCTGCTAAAGAATACGAAACAGGTTTAAGTGGAGTACCTTCAGGATTTACTGAATTGGATAGAGTAACTTCAGGTTGGCAAAAATCTAACCTTATTATTTTAGCTGCACGTCCATCAATGGGGAAAACTGCTTTTGCACTTTCAATGGCTCGCAACATGGCAGTTGACTTTAAAAAGCCTGTTGCTTTTTTCTCTCTTGAAATGTCAGCTGTGGAATTAGTAATGCGTTTGATTTCAAGCGAAACTCAATTAACATCTGATAAACTTAAAAAAGGTTCATTAGCTGATTATGAATGGGAACAATTAAATGCCAAAATATCTACTCTCATTGACGCACCTTTATATATTGATGATACACCCGCTTTAACTATCTTTGAATTAAGAGCTAAATGTCGTCGTTTAAAACAAAAACATGATATTCAGATGGTATTTATAGATTACCTCCAGTTGATGCAAGGTTCTGCGGAAGCAAGAGGTAACAGAGAGCAGGAAATAAGTACTATTTCACGACAGTTAAAGAGTTTAGCAAAAGAACTTAGGATACCTGTACTTGCTTTATCACAATTAAGTCGTGCTGTTGAAACCAGAGGTGGAACTAAAAAACCTATCCTTTCCGACCTTCGTGAATCAGGTGCTATTGAGCAAGATGCGGATATAGTAATGTTTATTTATCGTCCCGAATATTACAAACTTGACTCTGACGAAAAAGGCGATACACGTGGAATGGCAGATGTAATTATTGCAAAACATCGTAACGGACCAACTGATGAAGTTCGTTTGCGTTTTGTAAGTAAATTCGCTAAGTTTATGGATGTTGAAAGTAATGAATTTAATATTGATGACAATATATTACCTAATGTTGATTTTGATATCTCACAAAATGTAGTCACCCGACAATCCAGAATGAATGATATGAATGATGAAGATATTATTCCTTTTTAATTGATTAATGAAATATTTTTCCTGTTTCATACGTTAATTATTCCTGAATAATTTTAATTTAAAATGAAGAAACTTTATATAATAACCCTTTTTCTATTATTTACTTATGTTGCCAATGCAGCATATATCCTTATACCTATGGATGAAACCCAGAAGAATCATCTTAAAGCTTATGGAATTGTATATTGGATATTGCAAAAAGATGTAGAAGCTAGCTGGCTCTTGAATTATAGAGGTGGCAGTTTTATGTTTAAACAAACTGAAATCTTTGAAAAAGAACTTAAGATACGTGGTGTTTCATATCAGGTAATTGCTGATGTTCAATCTACAGCTATATTAAGAGAGATTGCCGATCCTGAAGCTAATATGGATGAAGTTAAACTCCATAAAGCACCTAAGATTGCTGTTTATTCTCCTAAAAATAAACATCCATGGGATGATGCTGTAACTTTAGTGCTTACCTATGCCGAAATACCTTATGATATTATTTATGATGAAGAGATTATGAGTGGAGTCTTACCTTTATATGATTGGATCCATTTGCATCATGAAGACTTTACTGGACAATATGGTAAGTTCTGGGCGGCTTATCGCAATGCAGAATGGTATGTTGAAGATGTAAAAGTATCTGAAGAAATGGCTCATAAACTTGGGTTTAACAAGGTATCACAATTAAAATTAGCTGTCGCTAAAAAGATCAGAGATTTTGTTTCGGGAGGTGGATATATGTTTTCCATGTGTTCGGCACCCGATAGTTATGATGTTGCTTTAGCTGCTGATGGTGTTGATATTTGTGATGTAATGTTTGATGGTGATGCAATGGATCCAAATGCTCAAAGAAAAATAAACTTTGAGAATTGTTTTGCATTTAAAGATTTTACTTTAGTTACTAATCCTTATCAATACGAAATTTCATCTATTGATGCTACTGAAACCCGTCCAAGACTCACTGTAGATAAAGATTTCTTTACTTTATTTGATTTCTCTGCTAAATGGGATTGGGTTCCTTCCATGCTTTGTCAGAATCACTCACAAATCATACACGGATTTATGGGACAGACAACTGCTTTCAAAAAACAATACATTAAATCAAGTGTATTGATAATGGGTGAAACCAAATCACTAAACGAAGCCAGATATATACATGGTGAATTTGGCAAAGGAATGTGGACCTTTTATGGTGGTCACGATCCTGAAGATTACGAACATCTTATTGGTGACCCTCCAACTGACCTAAGCAATTTCCCTAATTCTCCGGGATATCGTTTGATATTAAACAATATACTTTTCCCTGCTGCTAAGAAAGAGAAAAGAAAAACTTAAATTACTTTTTTAATTTTGAGATCTTCATTGATCTTTAAGCTTAAATTACTACTACCAGATGATTAAAGTAAGTAGTATTGAAATTAAGGAGGCTTATTCTTTTATAGTTTCATTTTTATTAATAGAAATTTAGTTTTTTGGTGTCTTATAAATTTTAATGATAACCAAAAGACGTTAATTCATCATCCAGCTAATAGCTGGAACACCAAACAACGTTATTTCATCATCCAGCTAATAGCTGGAACACCAAACAACGTTATTTCATCATCCAGCTAAT
>CAIWDQ010000504.1 GCA_903911455.1 uncultured bacterium | reverse complement strand
CTTGTAACAACTTAGGGATTAAATTTTCAAATAATCCATTATTTCAAAATACGTGTAATCAAATACCAGTTATCCCTCAACTAGAAATTACATCTATTATATATATATTAAATAGTTGGCAACATTTTAGTTTTAATTATACTGCTGACAGTTCATATAATTATATAACAATAGGTAATTTTAGAAATGATGCTCAAACTTTAATCAGTACTTTTGGCATTATTGGGACCTATTATTTTATAGATAAGATAGAAATGTTTCCTTCTAAAATTAAAATAGTAGGAGATTCTATCATATGTAAAGGAGATACAACAACTTTAACTGTAATAACAGATAGTACTGTAAAATGGGCTTATGCCTTAAAACCCGATAGTATTATATCAACAAATGCATCTATAAAAGTCAATCCTGATTTTACTACTACTTATTTAGTTTATGGAAATAATAATGATACGGCATGGTTTACAGTAAATGTAATTAATCCTCCTATAATAAATTTAGGGAATGATACTATATTATGCAATGGAAAAGAGTTAATTTTAAATGCTAATCAAAGCAATGCATCCTATGTATGGCAGGATAATACTAATAATTCAACATATAATATCACTCATCAAGGGGTTTATTGGGTAACTGTAACAACACCTCCCCATTGTAGCAAAACAGATACTATAATAATTACTTATCAGAAATGTGATACACCAGATATTTATATTCCAAACAGCTTTACTCCTAATGGAGATGGTTTGAATGATGAATTTAAGATAGTAAGCTTAAAAGAATTTAGTGAGTTTAAGATGAGTATATACAATCGTTGGGGAGAATTGCTGTTTGAAAGCACAGATAAGAACAAAGGCTGGGATGGTACCTTTAAAGGTAAGTATGTACCTTATGGTGTGTATGTTTATCTGGTTACAGGCACAATAAAAGACACCAACGAACAGATAAAAAGAAATGGAACTGTAACTGTGTTAAGATAGGAACAAATTCCTGCTTAGCGGTTTCCCACCGCTTAGCAGGTAAAACGGAATGTTTTCATAATAACCGCTAAGCCGGAAATCGGCTAAGCGGTGAGAGAAATAGAATTAATTAGGCACCTTCTGATTGTCTAAGAAGAGGCGGCACCACCATTCAAAATTCTTATAAGACTCTTCAATTACGGCGGGTCTTATTGCTTTACAATCGAGTTTGGCAACATTAACTATATAACAAATAACCAATTTGTCAATTGTTTGATGCTTCAATCAAATAGTTGAGATAATTGTTAATGATATTCTAAATTAGATAATATTTACTTTATAAACTACTTTATAAATAAACATTTTATAAAAGCTAAAATGCAACACAACAATAAAAATTTCACTAACCAACTTATACACGAAACCAGTCCTTATCTTTTGCAACATGCGCACAACCCTGTAGATTGGCATGCCTGGAACGATGAAACGCTTGAAAAGGCTAAGAATTTAAACAAGTTAATTCTGGTAAGTATAGGATATTCTGCTTGTCATTGGTGCCATGTTATGGAAAAAGAATCGTTCGAGGATGTTGAGATTGCTCAACTAATGAACGAATATTTTATTTGTATAAAAGTAGACAGGGAAGAGCACCCCGATGTTGATCAGGTTTATATGAGCGCAGTTCAGTTGATTAATGGTAATGGAGGTTGGCCTTTAAATTGTTTCGCACTCCCTGATGGAAGACCTTTTTGGGGAGGTACTTATTTCCCTAAGTTGCAATGGAAGCAAGCTTTAGAAAATATAAATTACCTTAAAGAGCGCAAGTATTCTGATTTGGTTTCGCAAGCCGATCAGTTAGTTAAAGGCATTAAGAGTATGAAGATTTTTCCTGTTAAGAATACTTCTTTATTTGATGAAGAAGAAATAACAAAGTTTTACAATTCTTACAATTTTCAGTTCGATAATTACAATGGAGGCTTATCGTCTGCACCTAAGTTTCCTATGCCAAATAATTATCAGTTTTTATTAAGATATTTTCATCATTATAAAGATAAAGAAGCCTTGAATCATATTGAATTTACTTTGCAAAAAATGGCTTATGGTGGTATTTATGATCAGATTGGTGGAGGGTTTGCCAGATATGCCGTGGATAATGTATGGAAAGTTCCTCATTTCGAAAAAATGCTTTATGATAATGCCCAATTAGTGTCGTTGTATTCCAATACTTATCAGATTAATCACAATGAACTGTATCGTACAATTGTAGATGAAACTATTTCTTTTATTAAAAGAGATTTGATGCATGCAGATGGCGTGTATTATGCAGCTTTAGATGCTGATTCGGAAGGAGAAGAGGGGAAGTATTATGTTTGGGAACATCAGGAAATACAGGAATTATTAAAAGAAGATGCATCTTTAATTTGCAATTATTATAATGTGGAAGGCTTGGGTTTGTGGGAGGATGATAAAAATATTTTGTTGCGTAATTTGGATGATACAGATTTTGCTGATAACTGGAATATAACTATTACCGAACTTAAGGAGCGTATAAATAATGCTAAATATAAGCTGTTGGTCCATCGCGCAAAGCGAATTCCTCCGGCTACTGATGATAAGATACTTTGTTCGTGGAATGCCTTAATGATTAACGGTTTTGTGGATGCTTACAAGGCTTTCGGAAATGAGGAATATCTGAAACTTGCACAAAATGCTATGCATTTTATTTTAACTAAGATGCGCAAAGCTGATGGTGGTTTATACAGAAATTATAAGGCCGGGAAAGCTACTATTGATGGCTTTATGGAAGATTATGCTTTCGTTATCGATGCTTTAATTAATCTTTATGAAATTGATTTTGATGAAAAGCATCTTAATACTGCTAAAGATTTAGCTCAGTATACTTTGAAACATTTCTTTGATGCAGCTTCAGGTTTATTTTATTTCAATCCAACTGACGAAGAAAAACTTTTTATAAATAAGCAGGATGTCATTGATAACGTTATTAATTCGTCGAATTCGGTAATGGCTACAGCTTTGTTTAAATTGGCAATAATATTTGATATGCCTCACATAACCGACATTGCTTTGGGTGCTTTAAGTAATATGAAGAGCCAGTTGCAGCAATATCCGACGGCTTACAGCAATTGGGCATCACTAATGCTTAACTTTAAAAAGAAATATTATACTGTAGTTGTTGTAGGAACCAATATAGAGAACATTCAAAAAGAAATTAATGCTGCTTATTATCCTAATAAACTCTTATTAGGAAGTAAGGGCGACAGTATTTTATCACATTTTGAAGATAAATTTATTACAGATAAAACAATGATATATGTATGCTCGGGCAAAGAATGCTTGCTGCCGACAACTGATGTAAAAGAAGCTTTGCGAAAGATGGAATAAGAGGAAATAATATTTGAAATGAGTTAAAGATTAATCTACTTTAGTAAAAGGAGAAAGTTTGTTCTAATTTAATTTATTGAAATCAAATATGATGCTGTGTGGAACTACATTGCATAACATTTATATACTTCGGCCTACTTGGTATTTTCAGTTAAACGACAGGAAGCACTAAGCGAGAATATAAATGTTAGTAAAACTAATAAACTAAAAACATAAAGCCTATAATCCTTTCAAATATATTATCCAGGCACCTTCTGATTGTCTAAGAAAAGGCGGCACCACCATTCAAAATTCATAAAAGACCATATCAACAAACGATGATTTACCTTTTGATTGATGTGCTCATTTACTATCTTCTTAATAAAATCAGGATTGATAAATTCGGAGCTTACTGTTTTATTATTTAACAATAATTCCTTTATATAAGCAGCATTTTCGCCACGATACCAACTTTCGTCAGGCGCCGAAAAGCCTTGTTTGTTTCTATTAATAATCTTTTCAGGAATAAACTCCATCATAGCTTGACGCAATACATTTTTACCATCACGATAATCCTGATATTGCTTAGCTTTTGCACCAAAAACATTCTCATCCAATCGTTTTAGCTTCTCTAAATCGGCTAACTTATGTTTGATAGGTATTCTTTGGGCGAAATTAACCAAATCGTTATCAAGGAAAGGGAAACGTTCTTCTAAAGTGTTAGCCATTGCAAGTTTATCACCCACCAAAAGCAGACCTTGTAAGAAGGTTTTAATCTCAAAATACAAACTGTTTTGAATATGTTGTTCGGGAGTATCGTAACGAAGTCCTTCATTAAAAGTAAATACACGCTCAAATATACGGCGAGGTTCGTTAACATCAATACCAGCAAAAACCTTATTCTGGAAAAGGTCTTTCTTATTATCTTCGTTAACTAATCGTTGCCAGAAACCGAAATAATTATCAAAGAACTCTTGTTTATTTAAAGAATTAAAAACTCTGTAATACCTCCATGGATAGCCACCATATAACTCATCTCCACCGGTTCCCTGCAAGCAAACCTTTACAAACTTTGAAGCCAAACGGCTGATATAATAATTAGGATAACTCATCCCAACTCTTAAGTCCTCAATATGCCAAACCACCCTAGGCAACGACCAGCTAAGATCGCCTGCATTAATAACCTGTTCATAATGTTCGGTCTTAAAAGCATTAGCCATCATCTCAGCATCACGACGTTCATCGTAATTAGATTCAACACCGGTAACTTCCGACATATCGAAACCACAGGTAAAAGTAGTAAGCCTGTTAACTTGCTTAGAAGCAATAGCTGTGATTGAGCCCGAATCCATGCCACCAGAAAGGTAAGAACCAACAGGCACATCAGAAACCATCTGGCGAACAATAGCATTTTTAAGTAATCTTTGAGTCTCGGACTTAGCATCTTCAAAACTCATATTCTCATCAGGTTGAGAAAAATTATAATCCCACCACGAATGATGAACAATAGAAGTAGTTTCGGTAGTTATCTTAATAGTATTTGCAGGCGGCAACATATGCACATCCTTAAACAAAGTATTATAAGTAAACATATTCTGAAAAGTAAAATACTCGTTCAAAGCATGCATGTTTACTTCAGTTTTATAATCGGGATGTTGAATAATCGCTTTTATTTCGGAAGCAAACACAACAGTGCGACCATTAAACCAATAATATAAAGGCTTAACACCAAACCTGTCGCGACATAAATATAGTTCTTTAGTATTTAAATTGTAAGCACCAATGGCAAACATCCCGTTAAGGCGCTCAATCAACTTTATACCATATTCTACTAAACCTTCAACAATAACTTCGGTGTCGGTAGTAGATATAAACTCGTGACCTTTACCTTTTAACTCTTGTTTTAGTTCGTGGAAATTATAGATACAACCATTAAAAACAACTATCCATTCGTTGTTCCTTGATGACATTGGCTGAGCCCCTTTAGGAGAAACATCCAGAATAGCCAGACGACGATGACCGAACCCCATGTTTTCGTTCACATAAATACCTTCGCCATCGTAGCCACGATGCGCAATAACGTCCGTCATCTTTTTTATCAAACCATGATAAACAGCATCACCGTTAAGGTTAAGTATCCCAACAATTCCACACATAATTAAACAGGATTAAAGGATTTTGAAAAGCTCATCAACAACTCTCTTCTGTAGTTCAAAAGTTAAATCATCATACAAAGGTAAAGTCAAACAATGATTAAAAGCATACAAACTACCTTCCATTGAGCCTGCATGAACACATGCTTCAGCATTATAAGCAGGTTGGATATGCAAAGAATAAGTGCCGATCTGAACTTCAATTTCAATAGCACGCATCTTCTTAATAATATCATCTCTATTGTCAACATAAATACAAAACGACTGACGGGAGTGAACTCCGGTAGCAGTAGTTACAGGAATGCTTACCTTAGGATTATCTTTTAAAAGAGAGATATAATTATTAGAAAGTTCAATACGTTTGTTAAGAAGTTTGTCAATATATTTCATCTGAACCAAACCGATAGCAGCCTGAACATTACTTAACTTATAATTAGTACCAATGATTTCAAAAGTAGTTTCCAAACGATCAACAGCTTTACCAATCCCAAAATGTTTATATGAATTCATCCATTCTGCCCAAGCAACATTGTTAGTAGTAATCATACCGCCTTCCCCGGTTGTGATAAACTTACGTGGATGCAAACTAAACACAGAAATATCAGCAAGATTACCTGTTTTAACACCATTAAAAGAAGAGCCGATAGAACAAGCAGAATCCTCAATGATAATTAGATTATATTTAGATTTAATCTCATTAAGTTTGGTATAATCTAAAGGATTACCAAAGATAGAAACAGGAATAATGGCTTTGGTTTTATTAGTAATAGCTTTCTCAAGTTTATCAAAATCAATCAGCATAGTTGATTTATCAACATCAACTATAACTGGAACCGCACCTAAAATAGCAACGACACTTGCAGTTGCAGGATAAGTATAATCTGGAACAATAACCTCATCACCAGGCTTGATGCCGATAGCACGTAAAGCAATTTCCAAACCGGTAGTGCAAGAAGTAACTGCAATAGCATACTCAGCTCCTGTATATTCTTTGAAAGCATGTTCTAGTTCATGAGTAACGCTTCCTTCGGTGAGCATACCGCTATCAAGAACTTCTAGAACTTTATCTTTAACTTCCTGAGTAATGTATGGTTTAATTAATGGAATTTTCATTATCTTCTTTTAATTTAATTAAGAATAATCAATGTTATTTGTGATAGATTATTAAACGGTATACCTTTCGAACCAGAAAGGCTTTTGTTTCTTAGGTAAGAACCAATTCTTATAATAATCTTCTTTATTGCTCTTTATAGCTCTGATAAAAAGTTCAGGATGGTCTAATGTTCTTACAACATCAATAAAACCTTCTTTCTTTAAGAAGCTATCCATATAATCAAATTCAAGTCTTCTATTTAAAAGAGGAGCATAAATATCGTGCATTATATGTAAGTTAGCAGGATTACCAAGTGCTTGTTTGTAAAGGAATTTATACTTGCCTATTTCATCTAAAGAATTATAATAAACTCTCTTTTTAAACAGTTGAATATCCTTTTCCATAGGCAAACTTTCCCTGCCATATAGATAAAGATAAAGAATACCATCATCTTTTAGATGCTTGGTTAACTCACGTAATGAAGTATTAAAGCTGGTGCAATGATGAACAACGCCCCATGAAAAAACCATATCAAACTTCTTACCTCCTAAGTTCTGTGATAAGTTTTCTAAAGGAGATTGAATAAAAGTTTTGTTTACATCAAAGTCTTTTAAAGCTAATTCAGTTTCACACAAAGCACTTTCGTTTATATCAACGCAAGTAACATTAGCACCTAATTTAGCCATTCCATAAGCCCATCTTCCATTGCCGCAACCACCATCTAAAACTTCTTTCCCTTTGAACCATTCAGGGTTAATCTGAATTTCTTCTTCAGTAAGAATATTGCAAACATTAGCTTTGAACCATTCGTCAGATAAAATACCTTTACCATCTTTGTAGGTTTCCCATTGCTTAGAGAAAGCAGATTGAGTTTGTTTGGATGAAATATCCAAAGAGTTGTCTAAATCGTGAACTAAATTATATAAGATATGATATAAGCTATTTACATTCCTTTTTTTATTGAATGTATCATAGCTACTGATCTTATTATAGACTTTATATAAAAAACTTTTCATTCAGTATTATATTGATGATTATACGTTTTTATCAACACCTGTTTTTAGTCTCCAGTCAATTAGTTTTTGCAAACCTTCTTCTAAAGAATAAATATATTTAAAACCTAATTCAGTTTCTGCTTTCTGACGAGAACCTATTCTGTTTTGAACAAACTGACGTGCATCATCAGCAGAATAAGGTTTATAAATAACTTCAAGATTAGATTTCTTTAACTTAAGAATAGTATCACAAAGTTCTTTAATTGAAGTCTGAACTTCGGTACCTACATTATAGAAACCAATATTAACATCGCTTTTTAAAGCAGCAATATTACATCTTGCAACATCTTCAACATAAATAAAATCGTAAGCCTGACTACCATCACCATTAATAACAGGAGCTACTTTCTCTTCAATTTTATTTAACATGATAGGAACAACACCTGTATAAGCAGCATGTTGGTCTTGCCCTGAACCATAAACATTCATATATCTTAAACCAATAATTGGAAGTTCGTAACGATCGTTAATAGCAGTTGCCATAGCTTCGCCGGCTATTTTAGTAGCACCATAAAAATTACGATTGTTAAAAGGATGTTCTTCAGTCATCGGTACTTCAACTGCATCACCATAAACAGAAGCAGAAGAAGAATAAATAAGCTTCTTTATTTTGTTTTTAACACAAGCTTCAAAAACATTAAAGGTACCTTCAATATTAACTTTAAAAGCAGTGCGAGGAAAATCTTTACAATGTAATAACCACATAGCAGCTAAATGGAAAACATAATCAACACCTTCCATTGCCTGATTAAGAATATCAAGATCTCTGATATCACCACCAAAAGGATAAACTGAACATCTTGGATCTTTTAATGAATCTTCTATATTTGTATATTTTCCACGTGTAAAGTTGTCGTAAATAATGACTTCTTTTACGTCTTCTTTCAATAATTCACTTACTAAGTGGCTGCCAATAAAACCAGCACCACCTATCACCAATATTTTTGAATTTTTGATTTCCATCTAATTAATTATTTATTATATAAGCTTGCAAAATTACGAATTCGTTTTCATTTTAAGGTAATGATTTTTATTAATCTTTTGTAAAACTATCTTAAGATAATAATTCACTTGTTCGTTTATGTTGAATATCAGGTTTAAGATTAAATATAACGACACATAAATTGTTGTGCTAATTGATACTTTTAGTAAAGGATTTTTAATATAAGTTTGTATCCAGAAAATTAATAAACCCATCAATATATTAATCCCAACTATTAGTATAAGGTATGAAAGTACTTTTGAATACCTTATATAATTGAATAGCTTTTTGAATACAAAGTAAGTTAAGAATGTACTTAGTGCATATTGAATTATCAGTGCATAAGTAAAACCAATAGCTCCGAAAGCTCTGAAACCAATCCAGATTAAAACTATTAATATAATGCTTGATATGATTTGTATCCAGAATGAGTATTTTAAATACTGAGCAGCAATATAAAGCCGTGAGATTAGATTACTGATTGCGAAGAAAGGGAGTAAGAGTACTAAATACTTTAAGAACAAAGCAGCATCCTTTACTGAAGCAGCATTAAACTTACCTCTTTGAAATAAGATTGAAATGACATCTGTAGAAAATATATAAGCTAAAGCACTTATCGGAACAACAATATATAATAAGAACTTACAGGAAGTAACGAAAACCATATTTAATCTTTTGTAATCTTTTTGAGCTATTAATTCGTTAAATCTTATACCTGTAACCGAGCCAAACTGATTTGAAATAACTTCGTTGGGTAAATATGCTATCCTTTGTCCATAACTTAATGATGTTACAACACCTGTCCAAAAAGAACTCAATACATAAACTGGAGCCATATTACAAAAGAAAGCAGCTAAGGAGCCGGCTTGTGAATAAATTAAACCACCTTGTATCTTTTGTGAAATCTTAACTCTTTTATATCTGAAGCTCCAGTGTAATTGTTTCTTCATTAAGGTAAGTAAGATTATTATGTTAATGAGATAAGCTGTGATTAATCCTAACAATACACTTTTTATATCTAATACATTATGAAAAATAATAATAAATGAAACAGCGAATACACTATTTATAATAGATGCAATCATTGGCATTGAAAAGTATTTATAAGATGCCAATACATCGGTTAAATATGTTGTGATTATGATTAAAGTAAACAATGGCAAAACCATTAGTATTATTGCCAAATGTTGTTGCAATGCTGTATTTGTGAATTTTGATATTAATCCGAAAATAAAGATAGGTTTTAGTACTACAATAAATGTTACTACCAAACAAATCAAAGCATAAATGTAAAGAAAGAATGTAATGAATTGCATGGAGCTTTTTACACTTACTTGTTCTTTCAAGCGCATTGATTCGGGGATTATAACAGTTATATTTAGTCCTGAAATTAAGCCTGCAAATAGCCCGACTGTGGTTATGAAATAAAAGTAAATATCTGTCTTTAGTTGTGTTCCGAAATAATAGGCAATAATAATACTGTTGAGGAAAAGAATAACTTTTGCAATGATATTTAAGAAGGTAGAGACTGCAATCCCCTTTTGATATGATTCTATCTTAAATAATTTTATTCCCATCTATATTTTATTCTTTTTTGCATTATGAATACTAGCATTCAACTCAAAACCTATTAATAAAATAATAGAGTTAAAGTAAATCCAAAGAAGAACGATAATTAATGTTCCAATTGAACCATAAAGCGTATTATACTTTGAGAAGTTGGTTACATAAACATTGAACCCTACAGATGTTAATAGAGTTAACATAGTAGCTAAAGATGAGCCTGCCGATATAAACTTGAAATGCTTTATTTTAGAAGGACCAAAGTAGTAAAGGAAAGAAATACCTATAAAAACCATTAATGATAATACGATCCATCTACCTGTTTCGAGAAGATAATAATTGAATTGCGTTTTAAGAAAGCCTTCTCTGGACAGGAAACCCAACATATATGAGCCTACAGTTATTAAAAGTATAGCAACTATTAATAAGACTGCTAATACGATTACTAAGAATATTGAGATAACCTTTTTTCTATACCATGTTCTGGTTTCAATCTGATGGAAAGTTTGATTGAAAGCATCAATTATTGCAGTCACACCATTAGTAGAAAAATATAAAGCAAGTATAAAGCCTAATGAAAGTAATCCATTTCGTTTATGGACTAAAATATCAGTAATTGTAGTTTTTATAGATTCAAATGCATTTTCTGGGAGGAGAGTCTGTATTATTTCATAAAGAGTTTGTTGAATATTATGGATTGGCAAATATGGTATCAATGTAAAGAAGAAGATTACTGCAGGAAATAATGCCAGAAAGAAATTAAAAGAAAGTGCAGCAGCCCTCTGTGTTAAATATCCTTTCTGCATTCCTTTTATAAAGAACACGAACACATCATAAAAAGGGATTCCTTCAAATCCCGGTAAAGAAATTATTTTAGAAAGATGAATTATAAAAGCAATTACTTTCCAATTAATGAATTTCTGATAGATTTTTTTAAACATAATAAAGAATTCTCATTTTCTTATTCACCCTCCTTTTAGGAAAAAGATTGGGTGAGGTCTAAAAAGCTTTCAAACTTAAATCAAGACTTTTAATATGATGTGTAAGCGCTCCAACAGAAATATAATCAACTCCGGTTTCAGCATATTTTCTCAACGTTTCTGTAGTTATACCTCCCGAAGCTTCGGTTTCATATCTTCCATCAATTAGTTCAACAGCTTTTCTTAAATCATCAGTATTAAAATTATCAAGCATAATACGATTGACATTACCATAATTCAATACCTGATTAAGTTCATCAAAGTTCCTGACTTCTATTTCTATTTTAAGATTTTTATTCTTTTCTTTAAGATAATTTTTTGCATTAGTAATCGCATTAACAATTCCTCCGGCAAAATCAACATGATTATCTTTAATCATAATCATATCATGCAAACCAAAGCGATGATTTTCTCCTCCACCTAGTTTAACAGCCATCTTTTCTAACATTCTTAGGTTAGGAGTAGTTTTGCGGGTGTCAAGAAGTTTAGTATTTAAACCATCCAATAGTTTAACCATCTTATTAGTAGAAGTTGCAATACCACTCATCCTTTGCATAAAATTTAAAGCTAAACGTTCGGATGAGAGCAAAGAAATTACATTGCCTTCAACTGTAAAAGCAATATCCCCGGGTATTATCTTATCGCCATCATTCATCAATTGATTAAAAACAATAGTAGGATCAACTTTATTAAATACTTTTCTAGCAACATCAATTCCGGCAAGGATACCTTCTTCTTTAACCTGTAATTTTGCTCTTCCAGTTTTATCTTTAGATATGCAGGATAGAGACGTATGGTCACCGTCACCTAAATCTTCATTAAGTGCATTTATAATGATATCATCTAATGTCATAATTATTGAAATGATTATTTTTCTGTTTCAAACATCAATTGTTGGATGTAATACTTGCCTGAAACGTTTTTAATTAAATAATAAGTTCTGAATTTACCTTTTGGAGTTCCCAAACTTCCAATAGTATAGTTAGAGCCATCTGAAGATGCGCCCTGATGTTTAACCTCAAATGTTTTAGGAGGATATTTTGTGAAGAATTCCTTTACTATTTGTGCTGCTTGTGCTTTGCTGAACGAACCTTCTTTACCAGGTGTTGTCAAGTCGATTGTTGAATTAAAGTAATTTGACAAATCATTTACATTGCCTTTTCTAATTGCTTCTGCAATGCCTTTTGAAATATCAGCAACCTTTTGCTCAGGAGTCATATTAAAAAATGTAAATCCTGATGCGATATAGAATAATATTATAACTATAAACTTTCTCATGTTATTTATTTTTATAACCACAAAATCCTTACCAAAGTATATCAATAATAAAACTTTTATGATTTTATGCAAATTTACTACTTTTTTATCAAATAGAAATTTTTATTAACAAATTAATACAACTTAAATAAGAACTAATAACCTGAGTTCGATATAAGAAAAATGAAAAAAAGTTGCATGTTTGGTGTATATTTATTACTTTTGTAGCT
>CAIWDQ010000503.1 GCA_903911455.1 uncultured bacterium | reverse complement strand
CACTTTAGGCACTCTCCATATATTAAATATAAGAGTAAAAAAATATTTCTTATTAATATTAGATTTGTTTTATGTACTTTTGACATCTCAAAAATGAATAAAATCAGAATCAAATTACAATAAATGAAAAAGACAATCACTATACTGCTTATAATGATAAGTTTTATAACAGCTAATGCTCAAAATATACGCGAAAAAATATGTATTGATAATCATTGGACGTTTGCATTGGGGCACGCTGCCAATCCTAATCTTGATTTCCATTTCGGACAATCTCTTACCTTCTCTAAAACAGCCTATTTGCAGGAAACAACGCTCTTAACCAATGGTGCTGAATCAAAATTCATGCTTCCATACATCAATTCATTCAACGATTCGGCATGGGAAAAGATTGATTTGCCTCACGATTGGGCTATGCAGCTTCCTTATGATAAAAATGATTTTAAGATAAAAGGTTATCGTAAGATTGGCGGTCGTTCGCCCGAAAATAGCATAGGCTGGTATCGCAAAAAAATTAGTTTCAGCGAAAGCGATAAAGGCAAACGCATTTATTTAGAGTTTGATGGCGTTTTCCGCGATGCCCGTGTATGGTTAAATGGTGTTTATCTGGGTCGTCACGAAAGTGGATATACAGGTTTTTCTTTTGATGTCACCGAATTAGTTAATTATAATAGTAATAATGTTGTTTGTGTGAGGGTTGACGCCACCCATTCAGAGCTTTGGTCGTACGAAGGAGCTGGCATTTATCGCCACGTTTATGTTGTAAAAACTCCTCAAATACATTTTGTTGATGATGGTATTTTTGTCAGAACTACTTCTATAAAAGACACTAAAGCAGAGATACAAATAGGTGCAGAGATATTGAATGATTTAAATAAACCAATCAATAATTCTTTTTTTTATGTAAGCATTAATGATAAGAATGGCAAAGAAATAGCTAAATCTGAAGATATGATTATTCCTACTTTAAATCCTTTATCAATTTATGAAGCTCAAACTTTTTTAGTGATAAATAATCCTGTTTTGTGGAGTTTAGAGAACCCTGAATTGTATGTTGCAGTTGTTCATCTAAAAAATAATAATACTATAAATGATGAAATAAGGACTAATTTTGGTATCAGAACTCTTGAATGGGATGCTCAGAAAGGTTTTTTCCTTAACGGGAAAAGAGTGCAGTTGCAAGGAGTGTGTTGCCATCAGGATCATGCCGGTGTGGGGATTGCTGTACCTGATAAAGTGCAGGATTACCGTATTCTACAATTAAAAAAGATAGGTACAAATGCCTTGCGGACATCTCATAATCCTCCTGCAAAAGAATTATTGGATGCTTGCGATAAATATGGCATGCTTGTGATGGACGAAACCCGTATGATGAGCAGTTCTGAGGAGGGTTTGAATCAGTTAACGCGCTTTATAAGAAGAGATAGAAACCATCCATCTGTTATAATGTGGTCGTTGGGTAACGAAGAGCCATCTTTACAGGGAAGTTTTACGGGTCAAAGAGTTATGCAACGCATGAAAGACCTTCAACAGAAGCTTGATCCTACCCGTAAATGTACTGCTGCAATGAATGGCGACTGGGGAAAAGGCATCACTGAAATAGTAGATATTCAGGGCTGTAATTACTTTAAAATTGGGGATGTAGATGCTGTTTACGCAAAGCATCCGGATCAACCGATAATGCTCTCGGAAGAAGGAAGTACTCTTACCACTCGTGGTGAATATGTATCAGACCCTGTAAAGTCTTATTATCAGTCTTATGACATTGAAAAACCTGATTGGGGAGCTACCGCAAAAGAATGGATGACTTTCGTTTCTACTCGTCCTTACATTGCAGGTGCTTTTGTCTGGACTGGCTTAGATTATGGTGGTGAATCAATTAACTATATGTGGCCAGCAGTTTCTTCTCACTTTGGTTTGTTGGATTATTGTGGTTTCCCAAAAGATTTAGCCTACTATTACAAAGCCTGGTGGAAGACTGATACTGCTGTTTTACACATCTTACCACATTGGAATTGGAAAGGAAATGAAGGAAAAGAGATAAAAGTGCAATGTTTTACCAATTGCGATGAAGTTGAACTGTTTTTAAATAATAAAAGCTTAGGTAAGAAGATCATAAAGCCTTATGATCAGCCCGAATGGTTGGTAAAATATAAGGAAGGGACTTTAAAAGCTGTTGGTACGAAGAACGGCAAAAAGATAATTGAGGAAGTAAGTACTACAGGGGAGGTTAAGAAGCTTATAGCCGAATCTGCCTTTGCCAATATCCTAAAAGATAGTAATGATGTTGCTGTTATAAATATTAAAGCTGTTGATAAGAATGGAAATATTGTTCCTGATGCTGATAATAAACTGTATTTTTATGTTGAAAACGGTAAAGTAACAGGAATTGGGAATGGAAATCCTTCTGCACAGGAGCCTGATCAGTTTAAAAGCGGAGATGTAGCTTAT
>CAIWDQ010000502.1 GCA_903911455.1 uncultured bacterium | reverse complement strand
TTTTATAGGTATTTTTCATAATTACTAAAATGTTTTTCATGAAAATAATAAATTATTTAAATCAATATATTAGCTGTACCTTTGACGTGTTAATTTTAGATTTGGTAATTAAGCAGATTCATTAATTATATGGCACAACAAGAAATAGAAATAACACTTGATAATATTGAGGCAATCATAAATAAAGTAACTGTTGAACTCATAATAGAGAACGGCATACTTAGTGAACGTAAACGCTTAAAACAATGGATGCAAGTAAAAGAATTTAAACGTGTTAGTTTTAGTTTGAATATTCAATTAATAAATGATTTAATGGATTTTATTCAGGAGAATAAACTAGGAGAGTATGAAGAAGGAACTACAGCACGAAATATGATGGAGGAATTAGGAAAGCATGTGGGATTACTCCATTTCTTATATAAGAGAGGCAAACCATAATTAATTTTATTTAACACAATAATTTCTTAATGAAAAGGCTGATTGTATTATTCCAAATCAGCCTTTTAATTATTATCAATAAATCTTGTTTATTTTAATTTACCAATGATTTCAATTAACGATTTCAAATCTTTAGGTTTAAAATCATTTGTATCATCCATTGCTTCTTCATATATAATTTCACCTGTAAAACTATTTATTATTGATATTGTACTTCCTCTTTTAATTAAATAATAAAAAGCATTTTCTTCTTTCAATATTTTCTCACTCAATTCTTTTATATCAATAACTTCATACTTGCCGGGGTATTTCTCAAATATTTTCTTAACATCATATGGCTCTTCAGGATTGTTTACGTATTTTAATGGATGAACCGAATGCCTGATTAATGTAGTATTTGGAATATATAATGTCCCTTCCTTAACATTTTGAAGTTCCTTTTCATTACAAACATAAAGTGCCTTTGTAGAGAAGTAACTGCTTTTTACAGCTTTTTTATCTGGCTCTAATAAATAAGATTGAAATTCCTGGATGCAATTTTTAAACATACCAGGTCCTCCATATAATGCTAAACCAGCACCAAAAAACTCGCCTTTAAAAATATCATTTAAAAAGAAACTAACAGCAGGATCGAAACTTAAATATATGAATGCGTATTCGCTTGCCAATTTTTCAAAATCAATTTTCTTATTTGATTTTTTCTTCTTCAATTTTGCAAATTCATCAGGATCTGGCTTCCATAATGTATATTTGTAAGATAATTTTGTAGCTGGCTTTTCAAGATTAGTCCCAGCAGGATAAGAAACAGATAGAGTTAAATAATAACAATCTTCTTTTAAATTTGCACCTAATTCAGAAGGGTCAATAACTTCAACTTCCGAAAGAGTCCAGTACTTTTTTATAATTTCGGCATATTCAGCATTAACATCAAAAGCCTTTATGTCTATTGGGACATACAACTTTGATTTTTTAATCAGTTCAACTTCTTTTTTTAATCGTGGTGTGTTAAAGTTATAGAATTGTCCAATAGATTTAATTGGATTAAATGCTAAAAGCATTACAAATAAATATAAATAAATTATTTTTTTCATAGATTTTATTAATTTTTCTGCAAACATACGATAATTATTAATTCCAACAATATTATTTATCAGAATAATTTCTTTTTTATATGAATAAATGGAGGGAAATTATAAACCAATTAGCTTTTTAAGTAAAGCAGATTGCTATTTAAAGAGAGTAAAAACCTATTTGTACGGAGCAGAAAGCTATTTTTTTCTTCAAAAAGCTATTTGTTCGGAGCAGAAAGCTATTTTTTTCTTCTGAAAGCTATTTGTACGGAGCAGAAAGCTATTTTTTTCTTCTGAAAGCTATTTTCATATTATATTAATTTGGGAATAAAGCCACTATGTTGCAAGAATGCAAAAAAAACACTAAGATTTTCTTAATAAAATGAAATTCTATTAGTGTTTTATTGATGCTGTAGTTCCATCCTAAATGCAAGATAAATAGCTTGATAATGTGTTTTGAGTTCGTGTTAAATAATAAGGAGTTCTTTGAAAAGAATATATCAAAAACGTATTCTAAAAACCAAAAGCAACACCTAAATTATAATAGTAACCAAAGCTTTTTACTTTAGGTGTGAAATTAATATGATCGTATGAGCCTTCTTGCACACAGTCTTTGCTTGATAAATCTATATTAAATTTAGGTGCACCATTACTGGGTGTTACTTCAATATTCATTAATCCAAGAATAGCGCCACCTATACCAAACTGTCCGAATAAAGAAAGCTTCCTGCTTAGTTTGCAAGTTCCTGTAAATCCAGCTTGATAAGCAAATCCATAAACAGAAGTGGAAATATTATCACCGGGATATAAATCGCCCTCGTAAGTAGAAACATAATTAGCATTAAAAACACTTACTTGTCCCAGAGGTATATTACTATATGTATAACCTACCTTAACTGTTGGTCCAAAAGAAAAGTAATTATTCTTTACTACGTTAAAAGTTGTTCCTAATAAGAATAAAGCATTAAAAGAATGTCCAAAACTAAGCTGAACATCAAAAAGAAAATCAAATTGTTTATTTATAGGTGCGCTAACACCAAGATTAAGCCCCCAATTAGGTGTCGAAAGATTTTTATCACCAAGTGGAATATGCGCCCAACCATCAGTAGGAGGGGGGAAACGAAGATAATCGCTTACATCAAAAGATATAAAATTATATCCAGTATTCTGAGGCGTTTTAATTATACCAATAAACAGTTTGGCACTTTCATTATTTTGTGCTTTCATTGTAAAGCCAATAAGCATAAGGGCAATTATCATAGTAATTCTTTTCATATCGTTTAATTTAATTTTGTAAAATTAGTAAAAATTACATTCATACAAATACTATTTTACATTAAAGTGTTATTATTGCAAGATTTCCTTTAAAAATAGTA
>CAIWDQ010000501.1 GCA_903911455.1 uncultured bacterium | reverse complement strand
TTATATTTATAACCGAAGCTCGGGTTTAAATATAAAAGTAAAAGGCTGTTGTTTTCTATGACAACAGCCTTTCTTCTTTATTTACTTCTGTATTATATTTGATTTTTTTTTATTTATATACGAAATTATTTTTGGGTTTAAAAAAACAGAAATTAGACCATAAAAAACAGCAACTATAATATAGTCCCAAACTGGAAATCCAATATCAAAGTAATGGCCTGAAAGAAAAAAAAGTATAAAAAAAGGCACCGAATACAGTAAAAAAATAATTAATCTCTTTTTAAAACTCATAATAATTAAATATTAACGAAACCAAGAGATTACAGCAGTTAACGCACTTCCAAGTGCAGCAGCAACACATGTAGCTACTAAATCAGCTGGAGCCATAGTTCCTCCTGTTGCTAATGCAGTCCATGCAGTTACTTCTAACCCAATTGCCATACATGAAGCATCAGATATTAATGCATCCCCAATAACTTTTTTTTGACGTTCAGTTAGCTTTGCTTTAATAGTTTTTTTAGTATTAAATAAGTCTGTATATCCTTTTCCACCCATATCTTGTGGAAGCCATAATTGAATTGAACCTATGAAAACGTCAGCTACACTAGAAACAAAAATTAAATCGGTTTCTGATAAATTCTCAGAAGCTAAATTTTTTATTTGGTTTACCTGTGCAATCATATCATTAACAGTTGAATTTTCATCAAACTTATCAGCAATTGATAACAATTGATTTAAATAGGTGTATACTTTAGTGCCGTTCATTGAATATTTTACACTATTTCGCACATCAAATTGACAATTCTCCACTTCCGAATAAACAAATTGTGAAAAGATATTAAATGAATCTCTACTCATGTTCAATTCTCCCAATATTGAGGAATCAATTGAAACATTATTTTTGAAATTATTCCAAATCATATTTTTTGCTACTGTTGAATCTGAAAAATCAACTTGATTATACAGTTGTATTACAGTATTATTGTGTAACGAAGCTAAATCCAATGTGGATTCTTTTAAAGTTAAGTTCTTATTACTTTTGTTATCATTATTAGTTGATTCTTTTGTACAACTCAAAAAAGCAGTAATTCCAATTATTAACATTACTACAATAATTAATTTTCTTTTTAATTTTAACATTTTCATGTGTTTTTTTAATTTTCTTACTCATATGGCTTTTCAGTACCGCCCCGTTTTATTGGTTTCTGGACTCCAATTTTATTTGTTTCTTCGCTTTCACTAAGCTTCTGTGCGAAAACATTACGATATAGCTCTCGGTTTTTTATTGTATATTCTTAATTTTCAGTTTTTAATTGTTAATTACTCTCCTACCCAATCATTGCACTAAAAACCGGGCTCATTTGTAATACTTTTCCTGTTTTCTTTTCTGTATAACATAATATATAATAAGCTATTTTACCAATATCTTCAACTACAAAACTATTAATAAATTTACCGTTCTTAATTACACCTAACATATCCATACTATCAGTACTTACCGGAGAAACTCCCCCAATTTGTTCGTAAACATTTAAACTTCCAATTCCATCGGGTACTACCGAACTTAAGGTTTCGTTATTAACTGCATAAACTGTATGCTGTAGGCTAACTTCTGTTTCTATTTTAGTAACTATTGCATGGCTTGATTTAGCCTTGCCGATAGTTGGTGCTGAAGTTCCGTTATCAACTCCTCTAATACCATAGCCCAAATCTTTGGCTTTCGATTCATCACCATCCAAAGCTTCCTGAGCCTGAGACATCCATTGGTAAGTAATAATTTTTTTAATCACTTTTTCTTGAGCCTTTATATCTGCAGTATTGGCTTTTCCTGCTTTTGCAATTTCGCCTTTTGTATCATATAATTTTTCTAATTTAGCTACTTCAATGTCGGCATCTGCCACTGTTGGAGTAAGATTAAGAACATAAGTAGGATGCGAACCCATGGCCGTTACATATCCTCTTGCTTTTGTAGCAAATGCTCTTTTAGTTAATTTACCAATATTAGAGGTAAGGATAAACATTTTGTTTAAAATCTTTTGTGATCCCATTGTTAATTGATTTGATTTATAATTATTTTTGTTAGTTGTTATTATTAATTTGAATACAAATTCTATTTAATTTAAAGAAGAGGTAATTTTTATTAAGATTTATAATATTAAGTTCAATGAATTTTAATAAAGACCAATTATTCTGCCATCCATTTTAAGAAAGTAACGAATTTTACCAAAGTTGTCGTCGTCCCCGACAAGGTCGTCGTCATCCCCGACAGAGTTGTTGCCATCCCCGACAGAGTGATTTCTATCCCCGACACGTTCGGAATCAACCCCGACAGAGTCTTTGTCGTCCCGGACAGAGTATTTTCTATCCCCGACGGTGTCGGAATCGAAACGGACAAGGTCGTTGCTCTGACAGACAGTGTCGGAATCATAACGGATGATGACGGGATAGCAACGGAAGAGGAGGGGTTTGAAGAACCTCGCCACTTTACCTGTTCGTTTATAAAGTTTTATGTAAATATAGAGTTCGTGATTACATAATTTAATAGCGGAATAAAGCCTCGAAAAGGCATAATTTAAGTGTTTTTGAATATTAAAACGCAGGAGCGAAGGCTGTAGTTTTAATGCAGTCGGTTTGATTGTCGAATTTCCTGAAAATACAAAATTATTCATTTTTACTTTTCAACTAGCCCTGGTACTAACTTTATTATTACACAGGTAAAATATTCATTCAAATCAAAACCTACAAGAAATGATTTTAATATCTCTAATAAATTTCAGTGCAAAAGTATTTGTAATAAATGGATTAAAATTAAATATACTCATAATTTATGTTAATACGCTAACAAAAGCAAAAAAAGAGTACTTAAAGTTAAAAAAGAGCCTTCATCAAATCATATGTTAAAAGCTCTTACTTTTCATTTTAATTCACCAATTCACCAATTCACTATATCACCAAATCACCAATTCGCCAACTCTTTTTGTGCCTTTTGATAATCTTCTGGGATACCTATATCAATAAAATAACCTTCAGAAACATACCCATTGATAAAGAATTGATTTAAATACTTTTCAAGAAAATCAGTTTCAAATGAAAATTTCTCAGGAAAAGGTAAAGATTCAAATAAATATCTATTTAAAATATAAACACCACCATTGATCAAACCTTCTTCTTTATATTTCTTTTCATTAAATTTGATAATTCTGTCTCCCCTCATCTCAACTGTTCCATATCTGTCAAAATTGTGCATTCTTTTTAATGATAATGAAAAATCAGCTTTAGATTTAGAATGAAAATGGACTAATTCATTTAAATCTACATTAAAAAAAGTATCACCATTAATTAAAAACACATGATTTTCGTGTGGATAAAAACTAGCATTCAATATCCCACCGCCCGTGCCTAATGGTTCATCTTCAATGGCATAAATTATATCAATATCATTATATTTCTTACCAAAATACTTATCAATAGCTTCATGTTTGAATCCTACAGAAAGAATAACCCTGTTAATATTATATTTCTCAAGATAATTAAATAAATACTCCAAAAATGGCTTCCCATTTATATCTGCCATAGGTTTAGGAATGTCTTTAATTACATTCTTCAATCTGGTGCCTAGCCCACCCGCCAAAACAATTG
>CAIWDQ010000500.1 GCA_903911455.1 uncultured bacterium | reverse complement strand
TCAAAACTAATTAATATACTAATTAAATAAGAATGTTAAAAACCATGGACTTCGATTACAATATTGTTTGGAAAAATTGCTTAAATATCATTCAGGATAATCTTGGAAACAGCCAGAGTTTTAAAACATGGTTTGAACCCATAAAACCGATAAAATTAGAAAACAATGTGTTAACTATTCAGGTACCCAGCCAGTTTTTTTACGAATGGTTAGAAGAACATTATATTGGATTGCTAAAGAAGACAATAAAAAAAGAATTAGGTATAAATGGAAGATTGGAATATAGTATAATAATGGATAATTCGAATTTTGGGAATGAACCTTTTACTATAAAAGTTCCAACTTCAAATAAAAAAGCTACACAAAATCAAGCTGTAAATATGCCACTAGATATTAATAATAATTCTTCAAAAGAGATTCCAAATCCTTTTATTATTCCAGGATTAAAAAAGATCAAGGTTAACTCACAGTTGATAGATCATTATTCTTTCGAGAGTTTTGTAGAAGGAGATTGTAATAGATTAGCAAGGTCAGCTGGATATGCAGTAGCAGAAAATCCCGGCAAAACAGCTTTTAATCCATTATTAATATATAGTAGTGTTGGATTAGGTAAAACACATCTTGCACACGCAATCGGGATTCAGGTAAAAAACAACTTTCCTGAAAAAACAGTATTATATGTAAGTACCGAACAATTTATTCAACAATACATAGAATCAATCAGAAATAATAATCATAATGATTTTATACATTTCTATCAGATGATGGATGTATTGATATTAGATGATATTCAGTTTTTAGCAGGTAAAGAAAAAACACAGGATGTATTTTTCCATATATTTAATTACTTACATCAACGTGGCAAACAAATAATAATTACATCTGATAAAGCTCCAGTAGAAATGAATGGAATGGAGCCAAGATTAATTTCGCGTTTTAAATGGGGGCTATCAGCCGATTTGCAAATACCAAACATTGAAACTAGAATTGCTATATTACAGAAACGTTTATATAATGATGGTATAGAAATGCCATCGGAAGTTATTGAATATCTTGCTTACAGTATTACAAATAATGTTCGTGAACTGGAAGGTGCTCTAATATCTTTGTTAGCTCAGTCGTCACTTAATAATAAAATTATTACGCTTGACTTAGCAAGGCAAATGATAGATAAGTTTGTAAAAAACACTTCACGTGAGATCTCTATTGATTTTATCCAGAAAATTGTGTGTGATTATTTTAATATATCAGTTGATAAGATTGCATCAAAAACCCGTAAACGTGATGTAGTACAAGCCAGACAAATGGCAATGTATTTTTCAAAAAAATTAACTAAATCTTCGTTAGCTTCAATAGGAAATCAATGTGGGAATAAAGATCATGCAACAGTTTTACATGCATGCAAAACTGTAAGCAACTTAATTGATACTGATAAAAGTTATAAAATTTATGTAGCTGAATTAGAAAAGAAATTTAATCTCTAGTTTATATAATTTAAAGAAATAATAAAGAGCAGTTTTTGAAATAGAAAACTGCTCTTTTTGTTTTTAATATAATGTATTGATGTAATATTAATAAATCATTTATTTTTTAAAAAATGCTTATCCACCAAACCTATACCCAATTCCAGATTCTGTATTAAGTAGCTTAGGTTTTGAAGGATTATCTTCTACTTTCTTCCGCAGTTGTGCCATGAATACTCTCAGATATTGAGTTTGGTCAATATAGCCCATTCCCCATACTTCTTTTAATATATATTGATGGGTAAGAACTCTTCCTTCGTTTTTAGCAAGTAAAGCTAATAAAGAAAATTCTGTTGAAGTGAGCTTAACTATTTCATTATCCTTACGGACAATATGATTTGCCAAATCAATAAACAAATTATCAAAAGAAAGACTTGAACTATCATCAGGGCCCTGACTATGTTTGATTGCAACTCTTATTCTAGCCAACAATTCACCTGTGCGGAAAGGTTTGGTAAGGTAATCATCAGCACCTAAATCAAGTGCTTTAATAATATCATCTTCCGAATTGCGAACGGAAAGGATAATTATAGGTTTAAGATACCATTCGCGAAGCTTTTTTAATACTTCCAAACCATCAGCATCAGGCAAACCTAAATCAAGAATAATCAATACAGGTTGTCCTGTAGCTGCATTAGTCAAGCCTTCTTTACCGGTAGAAGCTTCTGAAATCTTATAGCCATTAGCTAATAAAGTAATCTCAAGCAAACGCCTGATCTGAACTTCATCATCTATAATTAATATGGTTTCTTCGTTAGCCATTTATTCTTCTTGTTTATTAAACTGATTCATTTCAGATATCAACACAGGTATTCTGATAGTAAATAAAGCACCACCATTCTCGCGGTTCTGAGCTGTAACAGTTCCCTCATGAGCTTCTACAAAACCTTTAACAATAGAAAGTCCTAAACCTGTACCACCTGTTTTGGCATCATCACCTCTGTAAAACTTATTAAAAACTGAGCTAAGTTCAGAATTAGGAAAGCCTTTACCTCTGTCCATTACAAGTATAACAAGATTTCCATTATCATAAAACATCTTAACTCTGATACGACTACCGAAAGGAGCATTCTGTGTAGCATTTAAAATAAGATTATGCAAAACCTGTTCAATCAAACCAAAATCAATCTTAACTAAAGGCATATCCTGAGGGATAATAGTAGTTAACTTGAAAGGTTTAAGTTCCTGTTGAAGCGTTTCGGCAACCTTATTAGCCAAATCATGAACATCACACCAATCAGGGTGAGGTGTAATTCTGCCAGATTCTAAACGCGACATATTAAGTAAGTTCTCAATAACACGGTTCAGACGAATGGAAGCAGTATTAATCTCATTATATAATTCAGTTTGGTTTTCTTTTGAATAATTCTCAGAAAGTAAAACATCTGAAGCACCCATAATTGTAGCAACTGGTATACGTAATTCGTGAGAAATAGAATTGAATAATGTTTTATAAAGCTTATCAGATTCATTAAGGATATAAGTTTTTCTAGCAGCTATACGCAGATATTCTCGTTCAAACTTACCTGAAATCTGCGAAAGAAAAGCTTCCCAAAATTGTTCTTCACCTTGAGTAAACTTTCGTAAATGCTCAACAGCAATTACACCCATACTTTCACTATTTCCAATTAAAGGATAAAAAGTATAGTTACCTGAAGGTAATGTATTGGTATATTTCCCAGCTTTAGAAGAATGTTTGAAAGTCCAGGAAGCAACACTGAATTCGTTTTCTGATAAACTAATTATACTATCATTATTAACTTGTTTTTCTAACTGATTTAATTCATTTTTAAGAATAATTGCACTATCAAGTTTAAAATACTTTTGAATATAATTAATAGCAACCTTTGTTACCTGATCAATACCAGAAATAACTGTGAGCTCTTTTGTAAGTTGATAAACTGCATCCGTACGTTCTTCACGAATCCTAATCTTTTTCTCCTGGCGACGAACTCTGGAAGTCAATGTGCCATTCATTAAAGCAATAATAAAAAACATGACAAGCATAAGCATGTCAACAGGTTTCTCAACATGAAATGTATAGGTGGGAGGAATAAAAAAATAATCCCAGATAAGTGCACTTAAAGTAGCAGCAACAAGGATAGGGCCTGTACCATAAAACAAAGCAAGTATTGAAACAAGGAACAATAAACCAAAGGAAACAACCTGATAACCTATATAATCTTTAACAAAATAACATACAATGGAAGTCAGGATAACAAGCATTGCAGCTGTAAAATATTGCTTGAGATTGGAAGTAAAAGCTGGGATAGAAACTTTTTCTTTAAATTTATCTATAGATTGATTATCTGCTCCCAGAATATAAACATCAATATTACCGCTGTAACGAATTAATCTGTTAACGAAATTACCCAGAATAAACATTGAAAGAACATTCCTTACGCTTGGTTTACCGACAATGATATGAGAAACATTTTCTTTTTGAGCAAAATCAACAATAGCTTTTACAACATCATCATTAGTAACAATACGTGATTTTATACCTAATTGCTTGGCGAGATTTAAGTTCTTATTAAGTTGTTCTTCCTCAGCAGGAGTTAGCTTATGAAGGGTTTCTACATAAATAGCTTGAATATTAGCTCCCATAGAATAGGAAAGATTCTTAGCCCAACGAAGCAGTCTTGTTGATTGTGGCTTATAATCTATACCAACAAGCAAATGTAAACCTGATTTCCATGGGCCTTTTATTCGCTTTAGCTGCATATAGTCGTGAAGCTGTTTATCAACTCTATCGGCAACTATACGCAAGGCCATTTCGCGCAAAGCAGTTATATTTCCTTTTCGGAAGAAGTTTTCAATAGCTTCTTTTGATCTATCATGAGTATAAACTTTCCCTTCAGTAAGCCTTTGAAGTAATTCGCCCGGGGTAAGGTCAACAACCTCTACTTCATCTGCATTCTCAAATATTTCATCGGGTAATGTTTCTCTAACAATTACACCTGTAATCTGAGCAACTGTATCCGAACGGCTTTCTAAATGCTGAACATTAAGGGTAGAATAAACATTAATACCATTCTCTAAAAGTTCCAAAACATCATGATAACGCTTTACATGACGGCTTCCGGGAGCATTGGTATGAGCAAGTTCATCAACAATTACAATCTGAGGTTTACGAGCCACAATGGCATCCAGGTCCATTTCCTTAACCATTGTACCTTTATATTCATATTCCTTAAGGGGAATAATTTCAAAACCTTTGACTAATTCAGCAGTTTCTTTACGGTTATGGGTTTCAATAAGGCCAATAACTATTTCACTACCTTTCAAAATCTCGGCATGTGCAGTCTTGAGCATCGTATAAGTTTTGCCCACACCTGCACACATTCCGAAAAAAATCTTTAGCTTGCCGCGTTTGCTTTTTTCCTCTTCATTTATAAGAGTTGCTAAGAGTTCATCAGGATTTGGTCTGTCGTCATTAAAATCTATCATTGAATTTTATTAGACTGCAAATTTAGTAATAAAACGTTTATCTTTTCATCTTATACGTATAAATATTGTGTTTTCTTTTATTAAAACTATTAATTTCTGTTTTTGATTAGCATTATAATGTGCATTAATAGCGAAACCCTTGATATTGCTGTGTTTTTTGAAAATATGGTTGATTTGACTTTACATATTGATTATAATATTTTGTCGGAAGTGAATTTGAAAGTGTCTATGGGTGTAATGTTTTGTATAATGTGATGAATATTTTTATTTGTGTTTAGAAGTTTTTACCGGAAGTGAATAATATTTTGTAAAGTGGTATAATATTTTGTCGGAAGTGATGAATATTTTGGGTGGATTGCTATTTGAAAATTCCAGAGAGGTATTTTATTTATAAATATAGGAATTGACAATGTCGGAAGTGGTAATTTTTTTCTCTATACAGGTATTTTTTTTACCGGAAGAGGTAAATATTATTTCAAAATAGGTATTTATCTTTTGGATAGTATTAAAGTCTTTTCAGATTGAGGTATTTTATTTTTTGAGATAGGAATTAGAATTGTAATTGGTGGTTTTGAAGATGAAAATACATAAAGGTGGACAAGGTGGACTATTAAGACTTTTTTTCTTCACTTTCTTTTTTCTTGATAAAAAAGAAACAAAAAATCAAGACTGCACCTCATTTACTTCAAAACTACAATTAAAAAAATAACGCAACCCGAGCCATCCCGAAATAATCTTT
>CAIWDQ010000499.1 GCA_903911455.1 uncultured bacterium | reverse complement strand
TCCCTTTAGATAGCTGATTGATATTAATTTTATGTAAGCTGTTATTTATTTGTGCGTTTTTTATAATTTGTCCATTAATGTTAAATATTTTTATTGATGCTTCTTTAATATTAGTGTTCATAATTATATTAATTGACTTATTAATATTATCAATTGTAACTTTAGCTAAATCTTTCTCATTATTTTCCTTAACCGAAAAATCTGCCGGTGTATATTCCCACAAGTCATTTAAATATCCACCTGTTTGTGTTCCTCCCATTCCAAAGTACCCTTTGTTTTTTATTGAAAATCCAATTCCCGAACCACGATTGGTTACACTTCCACTAGATATCGACGACCATGCTTGTGTAATAGTATTATATTGCCAAAAATCATAGATACAAGATGTGCCACTGGTTTGTCCTGAACCAATATATCCACTGTTCAGAATAGAAAATGAAACTGCATAACATCGTGCACTTCCTATAAAGCTTGGTTTTGATGTCCATGTATTTGTAATAGGATTGTATTCATAAAAGTCATTATAATATGAACCTCCACTACCATCTGACCCTAAACCTGCATAAGCTTTATTTGTTGTTGAAAAAGAACAAACACCAATTCTACCAGTAGTGCTAAAACTTTGCTTTTGTGTCCATGTATCAGTTAAAGGATTATATTCCCAGAAATCACTTAAATAAGGTGCATATCCTAGAGTACCCATCCCTACATATCCTTTTTTACCAATTGTAAAAGAAAATGCTCCATAACGGGCAGCCCCCGGAAAACTATTCTTTTGTGTCCATGTATTTGTTAGAGGGCTATATGACCATACATCACTCTTAAGTTGCCCGGTATATCCTAAACAAACATAACCCAGACTATCAATAGCAAATGCACTTGGTGAATATCTTACTCCACCTGCATAATTTGCTCTTTGTGTCCAGACTCCTTCACCATTAAATTCCCAAAAATCATTTGCATAGGTGCCCGAACCGGTTTGCCCACATCCTACATATCCACTGTTATCTATCGAAAAGGCAAAAGCTACTTGTCTTCCATTAGCCGGTAAACTTGCTTTCTGCAACCATGTTCCCTGACTAAATATAAAAGTACTTAAAAATAGAAAAGTGATAAAAAGTAATATTTTTTTCATAATGTTCTTTTTTTAAAATGGTTATTAATTAGTGTAATTATCGTAACTAAATATTTATTGCAAAGATAATAATTAATAATGTCAATTTTTATAAAAATAAAAACTTTATATAAAAATAATGTATTATAAAAAATTGAAAGCTTCACTAACTTTATATAGAGGCTTTAAAATCTTTTCATCAATTCCCTTTAATAAATGAAAAGGTGCGATTTTAAATTATTCAATCTCTAGTAAATGGTCTTTAATACTGATAATTTATTGTTCCCCACAAAATAAATATGATTTCATTCATACAAAATTTCAATTCATCCAATCCAAATAGTACTCAATCCAACCAAAATATGATTCATAAATTACAAAATATTATTTCGTCTCCTTTTAATGTTATTTACACCCCCAGCTCTGTTATTGACTACCCCTCGAATAATAATTTTTATTTACAAAATATTATTGACTCTCCTCGCTCTGTTATTTACCCACCTGCAAATGTTATTGACTCCCCCGACTCTGTTATTGACTCTCCCGCAAATGTTATTGACTCTACCCACTCTGTTATTGACTCCAGCAGTTCTGTATACGACCACTTTTTCATGAAACATAGCAATAGCAAGGGTTTCGAAAATCGTAGTGATAATTAAACGCTAAATATAATATTCAATAAAGCTTATTTTTTTTATGATTAAGATGCCAGTTTTAATTTTAACTTTAAAAGACATTATTAGAATTAACTTGTTTTATTTAATAACAATTATGTCAATTTAGTTATACAATTTTTAATTACTGATAAATTCAATTATATTTATTAATTTTGCAGCGTAATTTAATACAACAAATGGACGAAAATTTTGAAGAATATTCTGGAGAGGACATAGATAATCTGATTGAAAAATTTGAATCCATGCTTAAAAGTAAACAATCTTGCTATTTTGATGTGGAAGAGTTTGAGATTATCATTGATTACTATCTAGAGCGAAATAATCTCAGTAAAACAAGTTTAGTTTTAAGATATGCTACCGGTCAGCATCCTGAATCTGTCGGTATCCTATTAAAAAAAGCACAACTTTATGCTTATTCTGATAAAACAGACAAAGCTTTAGAGTTATTGGCAAAAGTTGAACTATTAGACCCAACCAATTCTGATGTTTTCTTTACTAAAGGAGCTATTTACAGTCAGCTTAAAAGATACGAGAAAGCTATTGAAGAATATCACAAAGCACTAAATAAAGCCGAAGAACTTGACGATGTTTATATAAACATTGCCTTTGAATACGAGAATCTGGGTAACTATAATAAAGCAATAGAATATTTAAAGAAAGCTCTGGAAATTAATCCCGACAATGAAGCCGTACTTTATGAGTTGTCTATTAATTTTGAGTTTGCTGACAAAATGAACGACAGTATTTCTTTCTTTGAGAATTATCTTGAAGAAAATCCATATAGTAAAGTCGGTTGGCTTAATCTCGGTATTGCTTTTAATATAGTTGGTTTGTACGAGAAAGCCATTGAAGCATTTGATTTCTCTATCGTAATTGATGAAGCTTTCTTGATAGGACATTATAATAAAGCAGCAACATATATCAATTTAAAGCAATATCAACAAGCAATTGACTTGTACGTTGAGATGTTGGATATGGAAGAAAACAAAGCCATCATTTATTATTATATCGGCGAATGTTACGAAAAAACTAAGAACTTTGTTGGCTCAATAGAAAGTTATACCAAAGCAATTGAGTTCGATGAGCATTTTGCTGATGCATGGCTTGGCAGAGGGATGTCTTGTTACGAATTAAAGAACATAGAAGCAAGTATTCAGAATATAAACAAGGCTATAGAACTTGAACCTCATAATTCTGAGTATTTATTTCTATTAGCAGATATTCAACAGAAGGAAGGCATGCAAGAGGCTTTGGAATCTTACCGTAAAGTCTCTGAAATGGATCCTCATAATATAGATATCTGGATAGAGTATTCAGATGCTTATCAAGCATTAGATGATCTTAATAAAGCAATAGAAATTATTAAAGTAGGCATAAGTTTCCAGCCGGAGAATGCCGAATTCTTTTATAGACTGTCAGCATACTTATTATTCAACAAAGAAATAAAAGAAGCTTATAAAATATTAGAAACAGCTATGGATATGGACTTATCTTATGCTGATGAGCTTATTGAATACGTATCGGAGTTTGAAGAGAATAATCATTTAATAGAAATTATCAATCAATTTAAGATTGATATAAAAATAAATAAAGACAAGAGAACATGTTAGCAGATTTACCTTACTTCCCTGATAGAAGCGAAAAGCCAAGAGAATCAGGTTTAACTATGGTGATGGATAAAGGCCTTAGTGTTAGAGAAGCCGAAGATTTAGTATCAGTTGCACATCAATTGATTGATTACGTAAAACTAGGTTTTGGAACTTCTCTTTTTACTAATAATGTTGAAGAAAAGATTAAATGTTACCAAAAAGCAGGAATTAAAGTATATCTCGGCGGAACATTATTTGAGGCTTTCTTAATCAGAAACAAATACGAAGATTATAAGAAGTTTATTAATAAACTTGGCATAGATATGATTGAAGTATCTGATGGTTCAATGGAAATTGCTCATGATCTTAAATGCGAATACATAAATAAACTATCTAAAGAGTATACTGTAATATCAGAAGTGGGTTCTAAAGAAGCTGGTGTAATTATATCTCCTGATAGATGGTTAAGTATGATGCTTAACGAACTTTCTTCTGGTTCAATTAAGGTAATTGCTGAAGCCCGTGAGAGTGGGACAGTGGGTATTTATGATAACGATGGTAAAGCAAATGTTAGTTTAATTGACACCATTCTTTCTAAAGTTCCACAGGAAAAAATTCTCTGGGAGGCTCCACTTAAGTCGCAACAGGTGTGGTTTATTAAGCATTTTGGAACTAACGTTAACTTAGGTAATATTGCTCCAAACGAAGTGATCTCTTTAGAGACTTTACGTATGGGATTACGTGGTGATACCTTTTTGCATTTTCTTCCTAAAGATTTACATATATAAATGAGATTATTCGGTATTATCGGATATCCTCTTGCACATTCTTTCTCCAGAGTTTATTTTCGTAATAAGTTTGATGAAGAGAGCATTAATGATGCCGACTTTAATGTGTTTCCTATTGAAAACATTAGCAGTATAACTGATATCATTAATAATACTCCTGAATTATCAGGGTTTAGTGTTACTATTCCTCATAAAAAATCAATAATTCCATACTTAGATCAGATTGATGAGACTGCCTTAAAAATTGGTGCAGTAAATTGTGTGAAGGTTATCCGTGATGATAATAAATGCATCTTAAAAGGATATAACACAGATTGCATAGGATTTGAAGAATCATTATTGCCGATTTTAAAGCCTTATCATACTAAAGCTTTAATACTTGGTACGGGTGGCGCATCTCAGGCTGTTGCTTTTGTATTAAATAAATTAAATATTGATTTCATATTTGTAAGCAGAACAAAAACTGCTGATACTATAACTTATGCTGACTTAAACGAAAGCATTCTTACTGAACGATTGCTTATTGTAAACACAACTCCATTGGGGATGTATCCTAACATTAAAAATTACCCGCAGCTTCCGTATCAATACTTAAATGAGAAACATTTATTGTATGATTTGATTTATAATCCGGCCGAGACTCAATTCCTTAAGTTTGGGATACTAAATAATGCAACTGTAATAAATGGTGAAAAGATGTTGCATCTTCAGGCTGAAGAAGCGTGGAAGATATGGAATGATTAACTGAAATTTTAGAATTACATCCTGACAGGTATTGTTTTCCTGTCAGGTATAAATATAAAAAGCTTTTATACCTGTCAGGATGGGAAACCTGACAGGATGTTAAATCATATTTGTATAATTGTTTGAAGTGATTTAAATATTAAATTTTACTAAACTGAATTTTCTTTAAACTAAAAATAGTTTTAAACTTTTATTTTGAGTTTAGCATTTTCATTCGTACTTTAGCAAAAAATTTTAAGAAACTAAATAATGATAAAATTAGGTATTATCGGAGGATCCGGTTTGGAGAACTTTTCTCTATTTACTAAAAGTGATGAGGTGTTTTGTACTACTATTTATGGCGAACCAAGTTCTTCGTTATTAATAGGTAAGATAGGGGAGACTGAGGTTGTAATAATTTCCAGACATGGCAGACAACATACTATCACTCCCACTCATGTAAACAATCGCGCTAATATAACTGCTTTGAAGGAAGCCGGTTGCACACACATCATCGCTACTACGGCTTGTGGTAGTTTGCGTGAAGAAATTGCTCCGGGGCATCTGGTTTTTCTTGATCAGTTTATAGATTTTACCCGTTTGCGTGCTTTGACCTTCTTTGAGAGCTTTGAGCCTCATATCATGAAGCATACTCCAATGGCAGATCCTTTTTCGGATCAATTGAGGAAATTGCTGATAAATGCTGCCCTAAAATTAAACCTTACACATCATACCAAAGGAACTGTGATAACTATTGAAGGTCCTCGCTTTTCTACACGTGCCGAATCTAAGATGTTTCAGTTGTGGGGTGCAGATGTTATAAATATGAGTACGGCTCCCGAAGCTTCTTTAGCAAATGAGGCTGAAATACCGTATGCTGCCATCGCGTTAAGCACTGATTATGACTGCTGGAAAGAACATGAAGAATCTGTAACCTGGGAAGCGGTTCTTAAGGTATTTAATCAGAATGTAATCAATGTTACCAACTTATTGGTGGAAACCATAAATCTGTTGAATAACTTATAAAAGGCAAGTACTTAAAATGCCTAAAGTTTGAAGTGCCTAAAGTTTTATAAAAGACAATAATCAAATAATAAAAAAAACAATGTCGTCATTGCGAGGAGGTACGACGAAGCAATCTCTTTTTTAGATTGCTTCACTACGTTCGCAATGACGACATATTTATTTATAACTTTAAGTACTCAAGGCACTCTAAGTACTCAAGGCACTCTTTTTCTTAGAGGTTCTTTATTCGTTTTCCTACAATTTCGCTAATCTTTTCAATACTAATACGATCTTGCTTCATTGTGTCGCGTTCGCGGATGGTAACGGTGTTATCTTCTAATGTTTGAGTATCTATTGTGATGCAATATGGAGTTCCGATAGCATCCTGACGTCTGTAACGGCGACCTATTGAATCTTTTTCCTCATAACGGCACATAAAATCGTGCTTGATAACATCCATGATTTCTCTTGCTTTTTCGGGCATACCATCTTTAGCAACTAGTGGAAGTACAGCTATTTTAACAGGTGCCAATACCGGTGGAATGTTTAGTACCACACGTTCGGAGCCATCTTCAAGTTTCTCTTCTTTAAAGGCATAACTTAATACAGCAAGGAACGTTCTGTCCAAACCTATAGAAGTTTCAATAACATAAGGCACATAACTTTCGTTTAGTTCGGGATCAAAATACTGAAGCTTCTTACCCGAGTGTTTTTGATGAGCACTCAAATCAAAGTCTGTACGAGAGTGAATACCTTCCAGTTCTTTGAAACCAAACGGGAATTCAAACTCAATATCGGTAGCTGCATTAGCGTAATGCGCCAGTTTTTCGTGATCGTGGAAGTGATATTTGCTTTGAGGTATCCCTAGCGAAAGATGCCAGTTGATACGCTCCTGTTTCCAGTATTCAAACCATTTTAGCTCCTCACCGGGACGTACAAAGTACTGCATTTCCATTTGTTCAAACTCGCGCATACGGAAAATAAACTGGCGGGCAACTATTTCGTTTCTAAAGGCCTTACCTATCTGAGCTATCCCAAATGGTATCTTCATTCTACCTGATTTCTGTACATTCAGGAAATTTACAAAGATTCCCTGTGCAGTTTCGGGGCGAAGGAATATTTGATTGGTATCCTCGCTAACAGACCCCATTTGTGTTGAAAACATGAGGTTAAACTGACGTACATCGGTCCAGTTTCTGGTACCCGAAATAGGACATACGATGCCAAGCTCCTCAATTAAAAGTTTTACATCCGCTAGGTCTTCTTTCTCTAAAGATTTATAAAATCTCTTGTTTATAGCATCTATTTTAGCCTGATTGTCAAGTACACGCTGGTTTGTTGACCTAAATTCCTGCTCATTAAAAGCATCACCAAATCTAGCCGCAGCTTTATCAACTTCTTTATTGATTTTATCCTGAATTTTTGCCACATGATCCTCAATCAAAACATCGGCACGATAGCGTTTTTTTGAATCTTTATTATCAATCAAAGGATCGTTAAACGCGTCAACATGTCCTGAAGCCTTCCAGATTGTAGGGTGCATAAATATCGCTGAGTCAATACCTGCAATGTTTTCGTGATATTGCACCATTGATTTCCACCAATACGCTTTAATATTATTTTTAAGCTCAACACCATTCTGACCATAGTCGTAAACAGCGGCCATTCCATCATAAATCTCGCTTGACGGAAATATAAACCCATACTCTTTGGCGTGGGATATTATTTTTTTAAATACTTCTTCGTTATTTGCCATGCTGCAAAAGTAAGTATAATTTTTGAAACTTTTTTAATATAGATCAAACTAATGTTAGTATCTTTGCATTATATATATAATGTATTAAATTTAATCTTTCAACATGAAACGTTTAATCTTCATAATAATCGCATTTGCATTAATAAGTTGCAAAACACATTCACAAAGTAAAGAAATTAATCCATTGGATAAGGCTATTAATTATTTTGATAGTACATTGACTAAAAACGAAAAGGATAGTTTAAAATTATTGTCCGAAGATGAATTTGAAAATGAACAACAATGGAATCTAACCAGTTGGATGAAGAATAATTGGTTTAAAGATCTTAAAGACACTAGTCTTATTTTTTATTTTAATAAATTAGGAATAAATCGTGTTGATGATATGTGTAGTATAATATTAACTTCTTTACATCGTAAATTAAATAACAAACCTATAGATTTTGATGCTCAGGTTGAAATGTATGTTGCTCATTGGAAACCTTACAACGATTGTCAAAAAAAGCAAATGGAAAAGGCATTATTATATTATAATCAATTTAAAATTGGTGATACTATTACGATTATTATGAAAGTAGAAATATTTGAGGATCAAAGAAACGCAGTAATACCAGGATGCCCTGATTATGGATGGACATTTGACCCTACAAATGATTTAGAAATACAAGGTATAGTTAATGATAAGTATTTTAAATATGTAAGTCCAAATGCTGCTTTTAAGGTTAAGATTATTAAAATGAATTTTCCTAATACAAAAATTTTAATGGAAGAAGTAAAAGTTGGGGATATAATTGAAATGCATTTAAAAGGTCTTACTATTAAACCTAAATAAATTTACTATCATGTTCAATACAGTTAATGCAGTTATCAGAAATGGGAAAATAGTGTTGGAAGAGAAAATAAAAATTCCTGAAGGCACAAGATTGTTAATTACAATATTATCGGATGACGAAACTGAGACGTTTTGGCAAGAAGCAAGTAAGAGTTCTTTAGATAAAACCTGGAATAATACTGAGGACAATATATATGCAGAGCTTCTTAAAGATTAAGGTGGCCTGAGTTCTGACTTCTTTTATTTTTAGTAGTTTTTTTATGATTTTTATTATTATTATGATGTTGATGACGAATAGTATCATTCTCATAATAAGAAAGACAAAGATTCCCTTGGCGGGAAGCGATTAATCAACTACATTTTTCTTAATTTATCTTATTAGAAAGCAAAACCTAACAGG
>CAIWDQ010000498.1 GCA_903911455.1 uncultured bacterium | reverse complement strand
CTCGAAAATATTCATTCATCCAGGAAGTGATGAACTACTCTTTGTATTTAGGTCAGACGATTTTTGAAAGCACCTAGGGTGACTTGTTGCAAAAAGCTGTGCAAAGATATAACAATATTAATTAACAATGCAATTAAATCTCATAATAAATAAAATCTATTTTATAAATCTTTTATAAAATCATAGCTCCACTACCTTTAAATATAGTCATCCCAGCTTTTTAAATATATATTTCTCACCCCATACAACCTTTTTAATAAAAATAATGTCTTATAATATAATAAAGGTGTCACTTTTTTTGTTTTTTTACGTCTATATTTAGTATCTTTGTATCCTTATAATTGAATCATGAGAACAAGATTATTAATATTATTATGTATCATATCGTTTGCTCTATTTGCCGGCAATAGCAAAGTAGATAAAGCCCAAGAAGCTAAGGCTAAAGCCTGGGTTAAGAACCAGCAATTGGAGTTTATCGAAAACAAAGGCCAGTTTACCAATACCGAAGGCAAACCTGCCGACAATGTCTTGTTCAAAGCAAGTTATGGTAGTTGTGATATTTATATTACTGATAAAGGATTGAGCTATGTGTTTATTAAATTTGAAGAGAAAGAAGAAGGAAAAGAAAGTAAAGAAGAAATAGATATTGATTATAATTCAACAATATCAAACAAACCGGGCTCCTCTCCTATTAGGAGAGGCGGGGGTGAGGTCAAAGAGGAAGAGGAGAATCAAATACCTTTGTATTATAGATTAGATATGGATTTGGTGGGTGCTTATATTGATAAAGCCAACATCATAAAAGAAGATGAAAGCAAACAAGGTTATTATAATTACTTTTATGCACATTGTCCCCAAGGCATATATAATGTAAAAGGCTATGGTAAAATTACTATTAAGAATATATATAAAGGTATCGACTGGGTTATCTACACCAATCCCAACAATAAAGAGCATCCCTTAAAGTACGATTTCGTTGTACATCCCGAAGCCAATTACAAAGACATTAAAATTAAATATCTGAATGCCCAGAACACTTCTTTATTAGATAACGACACCAAACTCAAAATACAAACCATTGCCGGAAACATTGAAGAAGGCAACATTTATTCATACCAAAATAATAAAGAAGAAGTTAAAAGTATTTATGTTTTGAATAGTGATAGTACGATTTCATTTGATATTAATGCTTATGATAAAACCCAAAACTTAATAATTGACCCACTTGTTTGGGCTACATATTATGGAGGAAATGATGTTGATGGATTTAAATCAATCTGTAGAGATAGTCAGAATAATATCTTTATTACAGGATATACAATGTCATCTAATTTTCCAACTCAACAAATATTAGGTGCTTATTGGCAAACAACAATAGTAAGTCTTGATTTTTTAATATTAAAATTTAATACTCTTGGTGTAAGACAATGGGCAACTTATTATGGTGGAAGTGGGAGTGATTATGCACATTATATTTGTGTGGATAATCAGGATAATATTTACATAACTGGATTAACTACTTCTTCTGATTTTCCAACACAACAATTATTAGGAGCATATTGGCAAACATACTCTAGTAATGGGAATGCTTGTATTCTAAAGTTTAATAGTCAAGGGGTAAGACTATGGGCTACCTATTATAATAATTGTAGAGGCGAGTCAATTTGTGTTGATAGTCAAAATAATATTTATATAGTTGGATACACAATGTCAACTAATTTCCCAACACAACAATTAATTGGTGCATATTGGCAACCGACTTATTCAGGTGGTTATGACCTATTTATAATAAAGTTTAATAGCCTGGGAGTTCGACTGTGGGCAACTTATTATGGGGGGAGTTCTAATGATGCTGTAAATAGTGTTCTCCAAAAAAGCAATATTTGTGTGGATAGTCAAGATAATTTATATATAACAGGTTCAACGGCATCAACTGATTTTCCAACACAACAATTAGTTGGGGCTTATTGGCAACCTACATATAGTGGCGGTAACTATGATGCTTTTATTTTAAAATTCAATAATCAAGGTGTACGACAATGGGCAACTTATTATGGAGGATTTGCTGATGACTTTGGAACATGTATATATGCAGATAATCTAAATAATATTTATGTAACTGGATTTACTTCATCTTCTAACTTTCCAACTCAGTTTTTAACAAATGCTTACTGGCAACCAAATAATGCAGGAAATTATGATGTATTTATTCTAAAGTTTAATAATCAAGGTGTCAGACAATGGGCAACATATTATGGGGGTAGCTACTCTGATTATGGGACAACTATATATACAGATAAGCAGTCTAATATATTATTAACTGGGCAAACTAATTCTACTAATTTCCCAATACAACAACTAGCAGGTGAATATTTTCAATCAACCAACTTTGGTAATTCAAATGTATTTATTTTAAAATTCAACAATCAAGGGATAAGACAATGGTCTACATATTATGGTGGGAGTGGAGATAATTGGGGCACAGGTATAATTATTGACACTCTAAAATCTCTTTATTTTATTGGTGAATGGACTAGTACTGGTGATTCAACAGTTAACCCTGGTAATGGAGCATACTATGATAATAGTTATAATGGAAGTGATGATAGTTTTATTTTAAAGTTTGCTTATCCATGTAATAATCATAAAACAACATCTCTACATTCAAACAGAAATAATATATGTGTAAATGAGAATACAAATATTATATTAACAGCAATAGGTGGCAGTGGAGATACTTTAAAATGGTACAAAGGCGCTTGCGGGCAAACTTATGTTGGTACGAATACTCCTCTAACAATACCTAAGCCAGCAACTACTACAACCTATTATGCCCGTTGGGAAAGTGCTTGTGATACTTCTGCCTGCGATAGTATTACCATTAATATAGTAACGGTTATAAGAGATACTAATTATATTTCTTTGTGTACAGGTCAGTCAATTCATGTAGGCACTCACACTTATATTACAACAGGTGTTTATAAAGATACATTAGTTACTACATCAGGCTGCGATAGTATTATTGTTACTCATCTTACTATAAATTCAACAATATATGCAGTAATGAATAAAGTAATATGCCAGGGGAAATCAATTCCTGTCGGTATACATATTTATACAATAACGGGGACTTATAAAGATACTTTAACTTCATCATTAGGTTGTGATAGTATTATTACTACTAATCTTGTTGTAACACCTGTTACACCAAATATAATTATAACTACATTATGTCAGGGGCAGTCAATACATGTGGGTACTCATATTTATACTACAACAGGAAACTATATTGATACCATAGCTAATCCTGGTAATTGCGATAGCATCGTTAAAACATACTTAACAGTTAATCCTGCTCCACAAGTTAATCTTGGTCCCGATACTACGCTTTGTTATTGGCAAACTTATACTCTTAATGCTACTTATGCTGGTGCTACCTATCTCTGGCAAAATGGGGCTACTACTCCTACTTTTTATATTAATAGTATATCCGGTACTTATTGGGTTAAGGTTACGTATGGTAATAATTGTTATGCTTCAGATACAGTAAATGTTTCCTTTGGTCCTAATGCTAAGTTTACTACTGATACTATCCTTTGCCCGGGTCAAACTTTAACTTTAAATGCTAGTACTCCAGGAGGTACTTATCTTTGGGAAAACGGTTCAACAAATCCTATTCGTACCATTAGTTCTGGAGGTACTTTTTATGTAAAAACTACTATCAACTCTTATTGTTATCGTACAGATACTATTCATGTGCATTATACAACTTTGCCTTCGGTTCATCTGGGTAACGATACCACACTCTGCTATTGGCAATATTTAATATTAAGTGCCTCTAATCCGGATTGCAATTATATATGGAATGATGGTAGCACGTTCTCTAATCATTACGTAAATCAGGCAGGTACTTATTGGGCTACAGCTTATGTTAACAGTGGTTGTAAGTCGAGTGATACTATAGTAGTTACATTTAAGCCAAGCCCTATGGTTAATCTTGGCCCGGATACGTTGCTTTGCAATGGCCAAACACTCACATTAAATGCAGGATATCCTTATTGCACGTTTCTATGGCAGAATGGTAGTACCAATTCAATATTTAATATTACTTCGCAGGGTACATATTGGGTTAAAGTATCAGTTAATGCAGGTTGTTTTTATGCTGATACTATACATGTATCTTATATTCCACCACCTACAGTTAATCTTGGTAATGATACTAACCTTTGTCAAGGGCAACCTTTTATATTAAATGCGACAAGTACTAATGCTCATTATCTTTGGCAGAATGGCTCAACACTCCCTACTTATACCGTTACAAGTACAGGAACTTATTGGGTTAAAGTTTGGGTAAATAGTGGTTGTTATGCCAGAGATACGATACATGTTACCTATAATAATATTGTTAATATTGGTCCGGATACTACTCTTTGCTATGGCCAGACTCTTACCTTAAATGCTACCTAT
>CAIWDQ010000497.1 GCA_903911455.1 uncultured bacterium | reverse complement strand
TAATTTAAAATAAATAATATTATTTTAATGATATTTTTTTTTTATGGTATGATGATAGAGTATATTTTGATAAGTAATTTTAGTAAAAGAGTGTAGTTATTATGAGTCTTAATACTTTTAGTATGAAACATAATATACAAATTCTTAACCACTAAGCGGTTTGGAACCGCTAAGTGGTATCCGTTCCGCTTAGCGGTTGTATTCCGCTTAGCGGATAAAAAGATGAATTGATTGAATATTCAACCCTATTCAGGGTTGCATCTGTGGGTTTACATTAATCCACGTATTTCATATATGGCTATTAATATTAAAGCCTTTCAGGCTTAACTTAATGGGCTTGTTTTACTTTTATACTAATGAAAGAATATTAAATTGTACAAAACAAAACATATTACGTCGTCATTGCGAGGGCTTTGCCCGAAGCAATCTAAAAAAAACAGATTGCTTCGCTATGCTCGCAATGACGACAAGGTATAGTATTATTTGTCATAACATTTGATGTGTTGAAAGTATAGGGATTTGCAATAACATAAATGTATTTACTGGTGTGGACAAATGATTTAATGTTTGAGTCAGGCTCAAATGTCTCAAATAACCTGCGTTAGGGATTGTAATGGAAATCCTTAGGCTAGTTTACTAGCCTAAGATTGTAATGGAAAGCCCGACCCGTAGGGTAACGCCCAAATTATTATTATTAGTAAAGTTAAATTGCTTCTGGATGTGCTAAAATACTGCAATCGCGATCTTTTGAATGTTGTCGGACTTGCCCATGGTGTAATAATGCACCACCGGAACATTGTTCTTTATCAGATCTTTTGATTGCTCTATGGCCCACTCCACTCCTACCTGCCTCGCTTCTTCGGTTTTCTTGCATTTAATGAGCTCTTTAACCAATGCTTCGGGTATGTCAATGTGGAACGTTTGTGGCAAGACGGTCATCTGACTAAGTGTCGCGATGGGCTTTATTCCGGGGATGATCGGGACTGTAATGCCCTGTTCGCGACATGCTTTAACGAAGTCGTAGTACTTTTGATTGTCGTAAAACATTTGTGTGACGATGAATTCGGCTCCTGCTTCTATCTTTTTCTTTAAAAAATAGAGGTCGGAAAGCATATTGGGGGCCTCATTATGTTTTTCAGGATAGCCTGCAACGCCTAAGGTGAAGTGTGTTGATGTCTTGTTTTCCAACTCTTCATCCAAATATTTCCCTTTATTTAAATCATTAACCTGTTTCACCAGATCAACAGCGTAAGCATGTCCATCAGGCTCGGGGACAAAGCGTTTGGTGTTCTTATCTGAATCACCACGCAAGACCAAAAGGTTTTCAATACCCAAAAAATGAAGATCAATCAAGGCATTTTCAGTCTCTTCCTTGTTGAAACCACCGCAAATGATGTGTGGCACCACATCAATCTTGTATTTATTCATGATGGCGGCCGAAATAGCCACAGTGCCAGGGCGCTTACGTATAATCTTTTTCTGAAGCAGTCCATTGCTTAACTCCTTATATACAGCTTCTTCGCGATGATATGTAACATTGATATAGGGAGGTTTGAACTCAACCAACGGATCTATAGTTTTGTAGATGGATTCTATATTATCGCCCTTCAAAGGTGGCAGTAACTCAAAAGAAAACAGTGTTTTAGAGGTATTATTTAGATGATCTGTAACTTTCATTAATATATTTTACTTAAGATTGTTTGACAATAGTTTTTTAGCATATTCAATAGTGATTCCTTTTCTTTCGGAATAGTCTTTAAGCTGATCGTCACCTACTTTACCCACACCAAAATACCTGGATTGCGGATTGGCAAAGTAAATACCACTCACAGAAGCCCCCGGATTCATCATAAAGCTCTCGGTGAGCGTGACGCCAATGTTTTCTTCGACATTTAAGAGCTTAAAAAGCTTCGTTTTTTCTGAATGATCCGGACAAGCAGGGTAACCATACGCAGGGCGAATGCCGTCATACTTAACACTTAACAATTCTTCAACACTCAAATTCTCGTCGGGTGCATACCCCCATATTTCTTTACGGACAACCAAGTGAAGATATTCGGTGAAAGCCTCAGCAAGTCTATCGGCTAAGCCCTTAAGCATAATCATGTTATAATCATCATTGTCTTTGACGAAATATTCTATACTATCTTCAATATCTATCCCGGCAGTCACCGCAAAACCTCCGATATAATCCTTTATACCTGAGCTTTTAGGAGCAATAAAATCAGAAAAACACACATCAGGTTCATCTTTATGAATAATTTGCTGGCGCAGATTATTGAGTGTCAAAATAACTTTATTTCTATCTTCACTGTCGTAGATTTCAATATCATCACCAACAGTATTTGCCGGGAAAATTCCCAAAACAGCATTCATTTTAAGCATCTTTTTAGAAACAATTTCCTTCAACATTGCTCTGGCATCGGCAATTAGTATTTTAGACTGCTCGCCTTTTTCAGGATGAGATAAAATTGCAGGATAGGTACCCTTAATATCCCAGATATGCAAGAAAAATGTCCAGTCAATATAGTCAATAACAGTGTTAACCGGGAAATCATGATAGGTCTTGATGCCAACAAAGTTAGGCTTGTAGATGTTATCAAAATTAAGTTTCAACGAATTCTTACGAGCTTCCTCAATTGGCAACAAATCTTTGTGAACTTTCTTATTGGTCTGCCTCAAAGCTTCATATTCTTTATTAATCTGAGCTGCAAAATCCTGTTTCATATCATCATTAAACAAAGCACGTGCAACATTTACACTCTTTGATGCATCTTTAACGTGCACAACCGGATGAGAATACTCTGGAGCAATCTTTACGGCGGTATGAAGAATAGAAGTCGTGGCGCCACCTATTAACAACGGAATCTTGAACCCCTGACGCTGCATTTCCTTGGCTACGTGTATCATCTCGTCTAATGAAGGCGTGATCAAACCGCTTAAACCTATGCAATCAACTTTATGCTCAATGGCTGCTCTTAAAATAGTTTCGCAAGGAACCATAACGCCTAAGTCTATAGTTTCGTAATTGTTGCATTGCAATACAACCGAAACAATATTTTTACCAATATCATGGACATCCCCTTTAACAGTCGCCATCAATATCTTTTTTAACTCCTTTTTTTCTTCTAAATTTAATTTATTTTGAGCTTCAATCACAGGCATCAGAAAAGCAACCGCCTTCTTCATAACTCTTGCACTCTTAACAACCTGGGGCAAAAACATCTTACCATCACCAAACAAATCCCCTACTACATTCATGCCATCCATCAACGGTCCTTCAATAATATCCAGAGCCCTATCATACTTCAAAAGTGCTTCATTAACATCTTCTTCAATATGTTCGGTGAATCCTTTTATTAATGAATGCTCCAAACGCTTTTCAACACTGAAAGTACGCCATAATTCTTCCTTAATATCTTTATTAGTAACTGATTTAACTCTTTCAGCATAGGCAATCAGCAATTCAGTAGCCTCATTATTTCTGTTGAGGATGGCATCTTTACAAAGCTTAAGCAATTCAGGCTCAATCTCGTCGTAAACAGGCAGATTACCTGCATTAACTATGCCCATATCCAGACCTGCCTTAATAGCATGATACAAAAACGCCGAATGCATCGCCTCTCTAACCATATCATTGCCTCTAAAAGAGAAAGATAGATTGCTAATACCACCACTCGTTTTGGCAAAAGGTAAATTATCTTTGATCCATGTAATGGCTTTAAGATAATTGACTGCATAATTGTTATGCTCCTCCATACCGGTACAGATAGTGAGTATATTAGCATCATAAATAATATCCTGAGGAGGGAAATCCACCACATTAACCAGGATATCATAAGCACGTTTACATATTTCTATTTTACGCTCAAAACTAACAGCTTGCCCCTCTTCGTCAAAAGCCATAACAATAATAGCCGCACCTAACATCTTAATGGTTTCAGCTCTTTCAATAAAAGCCTTCTCCCCTTCCTTTAAGCTGATTGAATTAACAATAGCCTTACCCTGCAAGCATTTTAAACCCGACTCAATAACTTCCCACTTGGAAGAATCAACCATAATGGGAACTCGCGAAATATCAGGCTCGGAAGTAAGAAAATGCAAGAATTTTACCATTTCCTTCTCCGAATCAAGCATTGAATCATCAATATTTATATCAATAATCTGCGCCCCATTCTCAACTTGCTGACGAGCCACTGAAAGCGCTTCCTCATATTTCTTCTCTCTTATCAAACGAGCAAACTTAATGGAGCCTGACACGTTTGTACGTTCGCCAATATTTATAAAATTAGAGATTTTATCTATAGTCAATGGCTCCAAACCACTCAATTTAGTCTTATTACTTGCTTCATTTAATTGGTGAGGTTTAGATTTTGAAGCAATATCAGAAAACAAACGGATATGCTCAGGAGTAGTTCCACAACAGCCTCCTACGATATTCACAAAACCACTTTCAATATAATCTTTAATATGAATTGCCATCTCCTCAGGAGTTTCGTCATACTCACCAAACTGATTGGGCAAGCCCGCATTAGGATAGGCATGCACATGGAAAGGAGTTTTCTGAGAAATCTCTTCAATATAAGGACGCATTTCGGCAGCACCTAAGGCACAATTCAAACCAATACTCAACAATTCAATATGCGACAAGGAATTCAAAAAAGCTTCTAAGGTTTGCCCTGATAAAGTCCTGCCGCTTTTATCAGTAATAGTCCCCGAAACTATTACAGGAATGCGTATATGTGTTTCTTTATAAACCTTTTCTATTGCAAACAAAGCTGCTTTAGCATTTAAGGTGTCAAAAATTGTTTCCACTAATAAAATGTCAACATTACCTTGCTTTAATCCTATAATCTGCTCTTCATAAGCGTCTACAAGCTCATCAAAACTTACTGCACGATAAGAAGGATCGTTAACATCCGGTGACATAGAAGCAGTTTTCCCCGTTGGGCCTATCGCACCAGCTACAAAGCGAGGTTTTGAAGAATTTTGTCTGGTAAACTCATCAGCAACAGAACGTGCAATCAATGCTGCTTCTTTATTCATTTCAACAATATAGTCATTCAAACCATAATCTCCCATTGATATTCTTTGAGAATTAAAAGTATTAGTCTCAATAATATCTGCACCGGCTTCAAGATATTTAGCATGAATTTCTTTTATGATATGAGGTTGAGTAAGGCATAACAAATCGTTACAACCTTTCAATAATATAGGATGATTTTTAAAGCGTTCGCCTTTATAATCCTCTTCCTTCAGAGCATATTGCTGAATCATAGTTCCCATTGCGCCATCAAGCACAAGGATTCTATTTTGTAATTGTTCGTTTAATATATATGTAGAATTCATTGTTGTAAAATTAATAAAATTATTAACATGTTAACATCGTTAACAGTCAATTAATACAATTTGTGATTTAATAAATATCATTTAGATAATTTGTTTTAATTATAATTCCCTTTCGGGCAGGTATTGGCACCTTTTCCTAACTAGGAAGGTTGCCAGAGGATTAACGAGCCTGTTCTCTACCCTCTTCTTTATAATCAAACACTCTTTTTTTGAAAAGAATATTTGAAATGAACTGCAAAAATACAACAAAGATTTAATAAAAGAGTTTATTTTAATGAAAAATTTATCTATTGTTGAGATAAAAATTAATTAAGAAGTCAAGTTAATTCATATTTATATAAATTATTTTCATAAATAATTC
>CAIWDQ010000496.1 GCA_903911455.1 uncultured bacterium | reverse complement strand
TGTCTGTATTTTTAATATTTTTTTAATTTTTTCTTTTTTTTGGAAATTAATGAAGATATTTTTTTTACAAAAAACGATAAATTAATTAAAGCTAATCCTTCTTTAATTTTCCTTATCTTTGCATAATAATTAAAATGATATAAAACATGAGAAAAATTGCACTATTAGCATTTTGTTTTTTATGCATAAGTATTCAATATCAACTCCGGGCGCAATCATGTGGTGTATCAGCCGTGTATGGAGGAGGCCCTTTTTACTTACACGACACTGTAACTATTCCTGAAATTAGGGCCTCAGGTTTCACTACAGCTGTAATTTGGACAATACACATAAATACAAGCGGCGATTTAAATTTCAACGACGAATTTCTTGCCGTCTCAAATGGTCAATATGTAGGAGGAACAGTTCATCCTGCTTTTCCTACTAATATGGCACTTTTAAAAACCTCGCCTACTTCAGTAAAAAGAATTGAATTTGGTCTTAGTGCATCAGGTAGTCCTACTTTTGCAAACATAAAAACATTGATTGCTGCTCAAGGTACAGGTACTACAAGTATTCTATATAAAAATTTTAAGGCTTTAAAAGATAGTATTCCAGTTGTAGACGCAATTAATTTTGACGATGAATCCACATACAACGTAGCTTCATCAGTACAGTTTGCAGTCATGTTGGCCGATCTTGGTTATAAAGTAACTTTATGTCCATACACCAGTTCTTCATATTGGACAAGTGTAGCCACTCAAACAAATACCCAGCGACCTGGTACGATTGATGCTATATTCCTACAGTGTTATTCAGGCGGTGCATTCAACAGTCCTTGTTCAGGTTGGAATTTTAGCGGAATACCTGTTTATCCAGGTCTTTGGGATAGTAATAAAACTCCCCTTCAGGTACGAACAAAAATAGCTTCATGGAAAACACAATGCAACATTAATGGAGGATTCATGTGGTTATATGATGATTTCTATGGAACATCCTTAACATCTCAGTATGCCAATGCAATCGATTCTGCCATCGGTATTGGTTCGCCTTCTTCAGCTTTAAATGCCTATCCTCTAAATAACTCTACAAATTTAAGTAATACAGATACATTAAGATGGAGTGGGCTGTGCGCTCAATCACGCGATGTATATTTTGGCACATCTAATCCACCACCATTTATCACTAATCAAACTGACACCAACTTTGTAACTGGTGTGCTTATTAACAATACAACTTACTACTGGCGTATAAATGAAAAGAATTATTTTGGAACTACAATAGGAACTATATGGAGTTTTACTACTTTAAATGATGTAGGTGTTAACAATATTTCATCGAAAAGTAACATTATAAACTGCTACCCTACTCCTGCAAAAGATTACCTTACTATAGAAACAACTAATTCTAATACAGAACAAAGAATAGAGATAGATAATCTTTTCGGGCAAACACTTTATACTTCATCTTTATATCAAAAAGTAACAGTAAATACTTCTGCTTTCGCAAGCGGTGTTTACATTATAAAATTATATACAGATAAAGAAACAATTGTAAGGAAGTTTATTAAAGACTAAATAATATTTATTTTATCTTTTATTGCTCGTAGTCTTATAACTGTTCTTCAAAGAATGTGGTTTCGCACGTTTATTTGTCGTTTTTTAACTACAAAAACAATGTCCCAATATATCTAGTAACTTTTAAAAGAAACGATAAAGGAGAAATAAGAGCAAAAAAAAACGCCATCATTACTGATGATGTTTAATAAAAGATTGGTGGCGACCTACTCGCCCACAATTACTGCAGTACCATTGGCGCTGGAGGGCTTAACTTGGATCAATCGACAAAGTTGAGGACTTAAATTAAGCTTAAATATTTGCTAGCCTAAATAAGAAAAAGCTTATATTTCTTACGCCTCTAAAAGATGATCTAAATGCTTTTATTTTAGCATTAAAAGATTCTGCTGATGCATTAGTACTA
>CAIWDQ010000495.1 GCA_903911455.1 uncultured bacterium | reverse complement strand
TTTAAAATACGGTAGTGATGAATTTTCAAGTCAAACAGAAGATTCTGACGAAAAAGCAGTATTACTTGGTAATTTTCATACCAGAAGGTTAAAATTAGCACTTGATGCTGAACCCCTCGACCCTGATTTTATACTGATGTACAACCGCTCCAAACCACTTTCGGAAGATGCGCAAAAAATATTGGATAAGGTGTATAATAAAATGAGTGTACAAGTAGGGCAAACCGAGACAATTAACCGGCGTCTGAAAGCCATAAAAGGTGAAGAGGGATTGGCTCACAATTGGCGCGACCGCACATCCGCAGTTTATGCCAAAAGTAATCCCGGTAGGATGTTGGCTATCTGGAGCAGAGGCTTAAAACCATTTAGAGGAACGAAAGATAAAGTAATTTCAGCTCTTAACGTTTTGAGTTTGAATATTGGAGCTGATACTAACCCTCAAATGATAGCTATTAAAGCAGAAATAGATGCCGAATATGCAATTATCAATCCAGGTCGCGAATTGCAAAGAGACGACATTGATACTACACAAGATACATACGACACTTTACATACTGCCTGTAGACTTAGTATGAAAATGGAATATAGAAACGAAGGCTTACTTATGAATAAATATCCATATAATGAAAATAATATTCAGGAAAGCTTTCATGATATGGAATTGTTGCATGGCAAACAACAAACTAAGTGGGATATTGGATTGGCTCCTCTGGAAACTAAAGATATAGGTCAACGTACTTTGATAGCTCAGAGTAAATTAAGAGCAAAAGTAACAGGTGGTGATGGTATGATGTATCTGGCTTCAACTCCGGGTGGTATTGATAGTATTGGTGTGCCTTTGGCAGATGGTGTTGAAAACAAATTTACAGCAGCAGCTTTCCACGTTACCGATTATGGTTTACATCGTCATATCACTGTCGTGAATGGTGCTAATAATCCAGTACGTTTTAATCTGAATCTGGGATAATCGACAAATTCATTCTGTAGGGACACGCCATGGCGTGTCCCTACAATTACGTTATAAGAAGTCTTATCATTTATTTGGTAAGACTTTTTTGTTTTAAGATTATTATTTTTTATTAGTTTTAAAAGAGGTATCGTAATTTTTTATACTTTTACACTTTTAAATCTAATTTAATAATTAATTATGATACGAAAATTTACAACACTCCTATTTATATCTCTAATTATAAATTTAAACATATACAGTCAGGCACCTAAGTCCCAGCGAATGGTTCTTAGCGAAGAGTTTACACAATCCGGAAGCGGAGTTTGTGCATCGCTTAATCCTGCTTACGATTCGTTATTGCAAGTTAATAACACCAAAGTTGTTTCAATAAGTTATCACATTAACATCCCCGGCAGCGACCCTATGAACCTTCAAAACCCTAATCAGGTTGCAACCAGAGCATCCTATTACGGTATTTCCAATACTATTCCTTATGTATTTTGCGATGGCAATATATATAGCGGAGGGCCACAGGGTTTCACTCAAACTATACTAAATAATGCCTATGCTGTCTCCTCCCCTTTTACGCTTACTTTATCTCATAATTTATCTACGAACAAGGATTCGGTTTATGTAAAATGTGTGATTAATTGTACTTCTAACGCAGTGTTTACAGGTCCATTAAAAGCTTATATCGTAATGACTGAAGACAGCATTAACTTTGCAACAGCGCCTGGCTCGAATGGCGAAAAAGTATTTTATAATGTGATGAGGAAAATGTTCCCAACCGATGCAGGGCAATCTCTTGCGTTAAACTGGACTGTTGGCGATAAAGATTCAATACTGATTTCAACACCCATACCTTCATATATTTATGATGTAAATAAAATGGCGTTTGTAGCTTTTATTCAGGACAATTCAACTAAAAACGTTAAGCAAGCTGCATACTTATCACCTCTACCAATTTCGAGTAGTTCAACAATAACAGCCTTGAATAATGTACCGGCTTTTCAATGTTCTACTAATCCTTTTACACCTTCATTAAGTCTTAAAAACACCTCTACAACCGATACTTTACATACAGCTACAATCATTTATGTTGTTGATAGTGGAGCCGTACAATCATATATTTGGAATGGCACTTTAGCTCCCGGAACAACTACTAATGTTACCTTACCTGCAATTACTCCAACAAGTGGGTTGCATCAGTTAAGTGTTTATACTATGCCTTTTGCAGGAATGAATTTTACAAAGACAGCAAAATATATTATTGAATCAAATTATACAACAACTCCTTTAAATCAAGATTTTGAAGGAACCTTCCCTCCTACTAACTATATAATTGACAGTCCAAGTAAATTTAATTGGGAATTAGCCAACGTTAGCGCATTTGGCTCAGGTTCGCAGTCTGTTGTTTTTTCTTGTTATGGTATTGATGTTGGCAACATTGCATATCTTTACAGTGCACCAATGAATCTATCAAGTTTAAGTATAGTAAAGATGGCATTTGCAATGGCTCATTGTCAATTTCAATCAGAGAATGATCAGTTAGAAGTACAAGTATCTACTGACTGTGGTTCATCATGGAACAGTTTATATACTAAGAGTGGTTCTGCTTTAGCAACAGCACCTTCAAGTAATAATGCTTTTGTTCCAACATCTTCACAATGGAGAAACGAATTAGTGAACTTAGCTACAGTTGCAGGTCAATCCAAAGTATTAATCCGCTTTAAAGCAACCAGTGCTTATGGTAATAATATTTATATCGACAATGTATACATTGCTACAGATGCAGGTATTAGCGAATTAGATCAGAATAATAATGTATCAATAAGCCCGAATCCATTTAATTCTTCTACAACTATTTCTTTCGCTTTAAGCGAATCAAATAATGTAACTTTAAAAGTTATAAATGTATTAGGTAAGAAAGTATTTGAAACCAATAAAAGTAAACTTGACGCAGGTAATCACACAATAGAGCTTAATGGAAGCAACCTCTCAAATGGAATCTATTTTGTGAATATTACAATTGGAGACAGGACGATTACTAAGAAGGTGGTTAGGCAATAATCTATGGGAGCATCCTGACAGGTTTTTCATCCTGTCAGGTTTGAATATAAGAATGCTTTTTTATACCTGACAGGATGAAAAACCTGTCAGGATTTAATAATCAATATGAATTCATCTGTGTTTTATCAGTGTATTTAATCTGTGATAATCAGTGGAGAAATATCTTATTTGATTACATCTTCTATTTGTAGTAATTCTTTATCACTAAACAAAAGATAGTTCAATGAAGCAACATTATTTTCTAATTGTTCTACTGTACTTGCTCCAATAAGAACAGATGTTACTCGATTGTCCTTAAGTAGCCAAGCAATCACCATCTGTGCCAGGCTTTGACCACGCTTATTAGCAATAGTATTCAGAGCCTCTATCTTAATCATAAGTTCAGGAGTAATCCTCTCAACTTTTAAGAAGCCATGAGGCTTAGCAGCCCTCGAATCGTTAGGAATACCATGCAAATAACGATCAGTCAAAAGTCCTTGAGCAAGCGGAGAAAAACAAATACACCCAACACCATTAGTATCCAAAACTTCAAGTAAGCCATCATCTTCAACCCAACGGTTAAGCATTGAATAACTAGGCTGATTAATTAATAAAGGGATGCCTTTTTCTTTAAGGATGTTAATTGCACGTTGCGATTGCTCTCCTTTATAATTAGAAACGCCGATATAAAGTGCTTTACCTTGTTTGTATATAAGCTCAAGTGCACCCATAGTTTCTTCTAGAGGGGTGTCATTATCCCAACGATGATGATAAAAGATATCAACATAATCTAAGCCCATACGCTTAAGGCTTTGATCAAGACTAGCAACAAGATATTTCTTTGAACCAAAGTTACCATAAGGACCAGGCCACATATCATAACCGGCTTTAGTAGAAATAATCATTTCATCGCGATGCGTAGTAAAATCTTCCTTAAGAATTCTACCAAAGTTAGTTTCAGCCGAACCAGCTGGTGGTCCATAATTATTGGCAAGATCAAAATGAGTAATACCAATATCAAAAGCCTTACGAATGATAGCTCTACCATTTTCAAAGTCATCTAAATTACCAAAGTTATGCCACAAACCAAGAGAAACAGCAGGCAATTTCAAACCACTCTTACCGCAACGATTATACTTCATTGTGTCGTATCTTTTATTTGATGCAATATAGTTCATGTGTCTTAAGTTTTATAAGATATTCTATGGTTAAATACAATTATAATTGTAACAAAATAGATTGCGAAAGTAATAAAATAAACCCAACAGATAAAATAAAAGCCTCCACCAAATATATGATGAAAGCTCTTTGTATTCCTAATAGTCTAATAGCCTAAACCCCTAAAAGCCTCTATAGATTCAAAGCCTGAGCAACCAACTCAATTAAATCAAAGTTCTGAACCTCTTCTTCTTTGTTCTTGCTTTTTAAACCATCAGTAAGCATTGTCATGCAGAAAGGGCATGAAGTTGCAATAATGTCAGGCTTAGTTTCTAAAGCATCTTCAGTACGCTCAACATACACTTCTTTGTCGCCTTTTTCGGCTTCTTTAAACATCTGAGCGCCGCCTGCACCACAACATAATGCAAAGCTTTTGCTGCGTTTCATTTCTACATTAGTAGTATCTATTGCATTAAGGATATTCCTTGGAGCTTCATATATGTTATTGCTTCTACCCAAATAACATGGATCATGGAAAGTAATTCTTTTATCTTTAAAGATATCAGAGCTAATCTTCAATGTACCATTAGCAATAAGCATATCAAAGAAAGTTGTATAATGTAGCACTTCATAATTCCCTCCTAAATCAGGATATTCATTCTTAAAGACATTAAAACAATGCGGACAAATTGTAAGTATCTTCTTAACTTCATAAGCATTCAGTATCTCAATATTACCTAAAGCCTGCATCTGGAAAAGCATTTCATTACCTGCTCTACGGGCAGGATCACCTGTGCACGATTCTTCAGTCCCTAATACTGCGTAATCAATATTTAAATGGGTTAATATCTTTGCAAAAGCCTTGGTAACTCTCTTATATCTTTCATCAAAAGCACCAGCACATCCTACCCAAAACAAATACTCCGGCTTCTTCCCCTGAGCAAAAAGATTAGCCATTACAGGCACGTCAACTTTAACTGTTTCTTGTTCCATAATATCTTAGTTTTTATTCATTACTAAATCCTGAGCCCATAATAATCTATCTTGTGGCGAATATTGCCAAGGCGCACCATTGTTCTCAATATTAGAGAAAATCATTTTAATTCCTGTAGGAACACTGCCCTCTTCCATAGCCAGATAACGACGCATATCAACTATCAACGAAGGATGATTAATATTTACCGGACACTCCTGAGCACAAGCATTGCAGGTAGTACACGCCCAAATCTCTTCCTCCGTAATATAATCCCTGATGAATGATTTATTATCAGTATAATCTTTATTCTTAAGAAGCTTACTTCCTTTCTCGTTCATCCGAGCCCTGTAATCAATAAATATCTTACGAGGAGAAAGCAATTTACCTGTAATGTTAGCAGGGCAAACAGAAGTACATCTTCCACATTGAGTACACGACAAAGAATCAACATAATTCTTCCAGGTTCCGTCTTCTATATCCTTAACACCAAATCTTTCGGGAGGAGCAGCATCAGCACCAGGGGTAGCATAAGCAAGATTAGGATCCATCATAATTCTTACCTCTTTTGTTACGCTTTCCATATTATAAAGCTTACCTAATGGCTCTAATCTACTAACAAATACATTAGGTATCGACATGAATACATGGAAATGTTTTGAATAAGGAAGATAATTAGCAAAGAAGAAAACTAATAAGATATGTGCCCACCAACTGATTTGATAGATAACATATAAAGTTGATTCTTCCATTGAGCTAAATATGTTTTTCAGAAACATACCGATAGGATAAGTTCCTGTAATTTCTTTACCAGAATTTAAAGCGCAATACGAAGCATTCATACTTAATAAAGAAACCATCAATAAAAGTATAATGCTTAACGCTATGTTGGCATCGGTATGATGTTTCTTTATCATTTCAACACCTTCAAATCTTTTAACATGCAGTAAGATTCTTCTTACTAAAAAGGCAATGATTGCAATCAAAACAATTAGTCCGAATATATCTCCTGAAGCAGAAATAATATCATAAACTATACCTAGTTTTGATAATATTCTTTCTGTACCAAAAATACCGTCAATTGTTATCTCAATTGTTCCTAAACATATAACCAGAAACCCCCAGAAGGTCATGGCATGCATGAAACCAATAACAGGACGACGGAATATTTTGCTTTGAAAGAAAGCCACATCTAAGGTCATCATTATGCGCTTGCCAATGTCTTTAATTGGATAAGCTTTCTTCGACAACTTTATTAAAGCTATAATCTTAGATATCGAATAAATAAATATCGCTATCGTAAGTAAAAGAATAAAAATAAATACTAGCTGTTTCATTATTTACACATTTAATTGACAAAAATAATCATTTTTTTTAATATATGATTCAGTTTCCAAAAATAGTAAATAAATAAGTATAAACGTACCTATTTTATTTTTTTATGAACTAATTTTTTTTAATTTTGTTCTTTTTATTGAGTATAAGAATAGTAATTAATCAAAATTAATCATGGATTATAAGGTCTTAAAGGTTGAAATTAACAATGGGATTGGTATAGTTACCATAAATCGTCCTGAAGCAATGAATGCATTAAACACAACTTTCTTTAACGAAATGGATTCGTTTATTGCTTCAATTAGATGCAATAGCGATATAAAAGTATTAATTATAACTGGCATGGGTAAAGCTTTTGTGGCTGGTGCCGATATTGCTGAATTAGTAAATATGGATTCAGTTCAGGGAGAAGCTTTCTCTAAAATTGGGCAAAATACTTTTAATAGTATTTCAGCTTTAGAAATACCAGTTATTGCTGCTGTTAATGGATATACTTTAGGTGGTGGTTGTGAATTAGCAATGTCATGCGATTTCAGGATTGCAAGTACTCATGCAAAGTTTGGTTTACCTGAAGTTAGTCTTGGATTAATTCCGGGTTATGCAGGTACTCAACGTTTATCAAGGCTTACTAATCTTGCAGATGCTTTATACATGACTTTGAGTGGTGAAGTTATTACTGCCGAAGATGCTTTAAGGATAGGATTAGTACAAAAAATTACAGAACCTGAACATTTAATGGAAACTGTATTATTGATTGCTGAAAGGATAGCAAACAAAGGGAATACTGCTGTTAAAAAGGCAAAGAGTGTAATAAGAAAAGGATTTGCAATGAACTTTCTGGATGCTGCAGCACTTGAAGCTAAAGAGTTCGGTGCATTATTTGGAAATGGTGAATCGGGAGAAGGGATGAGAGCATTCTTAGAAAAACGTAAACCAAACTGGTAAGAATTTATTAATATTTCAAATCATAATATAACATTTATGGATTATAATGAAAAAATGGAGAATGTTTCAATACTTGGCGCTGCAGGTAAGATGGGTAGCGGAATTGTATTGCTAACAATCGTTGAAATGGCTGACTTAAGTCTTAAAGCTGAGAATAAGTCTAAAACTTATGTGCTGAATGCAGTAGATATTTCACAAAAAGCTTTATCTGGCTTGATGAAATATATAAATGCACAGGTTGTAAAGATTGCTGAAAAGAAAATTGTTCAGCTAAGAAAGATATATGAAGATCGCGCTGATCTTATCGAAAACAGCGACATTATTAATGAGTATGTTATGGATGTGATGAATATTTTGCGTCCGGTTACTACTTTAGAATCAACTTATGAATCAAATCTTATATTCGAAGCAGCGAGCGAGAATCCTGACTTAAAAGTTAAGCTATTTTCTCAAATCAATCAGAATAGTACAAAGAAACCTTGGTTCTTAACTAATACTTCTTCTATTCCAATTCATGAATTGGATGCTAAAGCTAATTTAGAAGGAAGAATTATTGGTTTCCATTTCTATAATCCACCTGCTGTACAGAAGTTGGTTGAGATTATAAATGCTAAGACTACTGTTGCTGATTTAAGTGAATTCGCTTTAATGTATGCTAAGAATCTTAGAAAAGTAGTAGTTCCTTCAAATGATTTTGCAGGCTTTATTGGTAATGGTCATTTTATGCGTGATGCAATTTATGGCATGGATCAAGCTGTTAAACTAGCTAAAGATATTCCTTTTGTGGAAGCTGTTTATATGATTAACAAGGTTACTCAGGATTTCATGGTTCGTCCTATGGGAATTTTCCAGTTGATAGATTATGTTGGTGTTGATGTTTGTCAGTATATTATGAAGGTTATGAATCCTCATGTAAAAGACGAAGAAATTCATCATAATCTTTTGGATATGTATATAGATATGGGTGTAAGAGGCGGTCAGAACTCTGATGGTTCTCAAAAAGATGGGTTCCTTAAATATGAAAAGGGAAAAGTAACTGCTATTTATAATCCTGAAGTTAAAGAATACGTAGCTATTGATACTTTTGCAGCAGCTTGTGACGACAGATTAGGCAAGCTTGCTTCTTCACATATCACATGGAAATCGGCTGTAAGCAATCAGAAAACTCGTTTGGATGTGCTTCGTACTTATTTTAATGAGTTGAAAGAAATGAATACTGTGGGTGCTGCTTTAGCGGTTAACTATTTAAAGCGTTCTAAAGAGATTGGTTTAAAACTAGTAGCTGATAATGTAGCTTTGAATACAGATGATGTGAACACCGTTTTACTTACAGGATTTTTCCACGCATACGGTCCGGTTAATGATTTTATTTAATATTTATGACGATGAAAAAGTTTAGCAAAAAGATATATATGGTTGGTGGTTACAACACCATTTCGTTAGGCACAGGTAGAAAAGAATTCAATCCTAAGAAAGAACGTCCGGGCTTATTAGAGTACATTCAGGAAGCAGGTAGAGGAACTTTGGCTAAGATCGGTGGCGCTGCTGTTGTCGACGAAAGTGTTATCAGTAATTTTATGGCTGCGCGCTATAATAATCAAGGGCACTTGGCAGGTTTTATTCCTGCAATCGACGAAGGTTTAAAGTTTAAACCAGTAGTTAGAGTTGAAGCTGCTTGTGGTTCGGGTGGTTTAGGTTTGGCTACAAGTATTAAGACTGTTTTGGCAGGTAGTGCTGAGGTTGTTCTTGCCTTAGGTGTTGAAGTTCAGAATACAGTTAAGGCTGTTTATGGTGCTGATATTTTAGCAGGAGCTGGTTATTTTAAAGAAAGAAAGACTGGTCATGCTCATTTCTTCCCAGGAAAGTTTAGTGACAGAGCAGGTATTTATTACGCCAAGTATGGCAGAGAAAAAACCCGTAAAGCGATGGCTGTTTGGTTTAAGAATGCAATTGAGAACGCTCGTTTGGATCCAACTGCACAAGAACACCATAATACAAGTGCAAGTCCTGAAGCAGTTGCTTCTGTTGAGCCTAACGCAAAATCATTTTTAGAACATATTACAGTATTTGACTGTTCAAAGGTTTCGGATGGTGCAGCTGCTATTGCAATTGTATCTGAAGAAGGTTTAAAAAGAACAGGTATTGCTTTAAAAGATGCTGTGGAAATAGTTGGTTTAGGACAGGCTGAGTATGATATTACAGCTCCTCCTGAAGATATGACTGCATTAGAAACTACTGCAGTTGCCGTTAAAAAAGCAATAGATATGGCAGGTATTACAATTGATGATCTTGCTACTGTAGAGTGTCATGATTGTTTCTCGATTGCTGGCATTATGGCTACCGAAGCTATTGGTTTTGCTAAACCGGGCGAAGGTCCAGATTTTGTATTGGCTGGAAATACTTCACGTACAGGTAAAGTTCCATTCAATACCACAGGTGGTTTATGTGGATGGGGTCACCCGGTGGGAGCTACTGGGATTCATCAGGCAGTTACAATCTGGATGCAATTGACTGGACATGCTGGCAATTCGCAGATAAAAATAAATGAAGATCGCCCTTATGCACTTTCTGTGAATATGGGTGGAGACGATAAAACGGTAATTGCTATCGTTTATAAAAAGTGCTAATATTAGTGTTTGTTTTTTAATAAAAAAGAGCCGGTTTATTCCGGCTCTTTTTGTTTCTAATAGAATTATTTAACCCTTCTGAATTGTATAATCAATAAACTAAAGAAATACATCAATTCTTATAAAACTATAATGGAGTTTATTTAATTGCCAAGGTCATAGCACTTATTTTACGTGTTGATCCATCCGGTTCTTTTAATGTAATATTTTCTATGTAGAATTTATCTCCCGGATTTAGTCTTTTTATTGAGTTAATCATATTAATAGTTAAGGCATTATTATTACTTACGTATGATTCCACTTCTTTCTTTGTTGAATCTACACTTGTAAAAGAGAAGGAAGTAATTACCATTTTATCACCATTTATTAAAAAATCTTCTAATAAAAAGTCTCCAAATTCAACTGTTAAATTAGGATTATCCAAAATTGTCTTTTTATCAATAGTTCCTTTTTTAACACCTGCAAGCACGGGCACAGGCTCTTGCATTCGTCTAACTTTAAATATTCTTTCACCATATAATGTTTTCTTTCCATCTTTTTCAACATAAATCTTAATTACAGCATTATTACCATTATAAAGTTTAACAATCCAATTGATTCCTGAAACTTTTGTAATTGTGCCATTATCGATTGTTGCACTAATACTTTCACTTTTAACATCGCAAATAGCAATTTCAACAGGATTATCAATTCCAAGATAGAGAATATTTAATTTAGAAACAGAAACTGACATCATATCTCGTGATGCGTTTTCTGAAATGGTTACTTTGTTTGTACTATTTCCTTGTCCGCATAACAAACAGGGAGTAAGTATGGCTATTGCCATAATTAATTTAATTTTGTTTTTCATTTGTTTTTAATTTTAATGTTGTTGTTTTTTAAGTTATAACGCCAAAGTAAAATAAAAAATTGCACAAATATTTTATTTATTAATATTTGCAATTTTACACTTCTTCTTAATCTTTTGGCTGAAGCCAGATATATTTGTTAACATTATACACGACATAAATGTCGTGCCTAATTATAAAAAAGTAAACTTATTTTTGAGATTCTATTTATCTTTTAACCCTAGTATGTATGATAGGGAATTAAACAATACCGATTTCTTTTGGTAATTTATCCCTCATACACAGTTATTATAATGATAAGATTAAGATTAATTTAGTTTTGAAGATTATTTTAAATTAAGATATTTAAAGAAGATAAAAATTAATTTAGATTAATGGTAAAAAAATCTATAAGGTAAACACCGATTGCATGTTGAACCCGCTTTATGTTAATGGGTTTTCCGACAAGGCTTTGACTGAAAGCGATATACAGGAAATAGAATCTCTCCCGCAATTACAGAAAATGTTAGAAGCCAGTGTGC
>CAIWDQ010000494.1 GCA_903911455.1 uncultured bacterium | reverse complement strand
GATCTCTGTCTTTGAGTTCAGGATGTATACCGAAGTAACAAACTAATTTATTAGGTGTTTCAAACCGATTAATGTTTTCAATTTCAATCATAATTGCAGCAGCGCTGTAGGCTCCCACGCCTATCAGACTGGTCAGCAGTGTTACTTCTGGTCCCTGGCAAGTTTTCTCTAAAAATTTTTTGTGTTCAATAACGAGTTCTTGTTTTTCAAGAATCTGAACGGCAAAACTTTTAATTAAAAATGCGGTAGTTTCATTATCACGTGATGATATACTGTCTTTTGCTTTGTTAATTAGTGTCTGTCTATAATGTCCTTCCTTTTGTCAGTAGCGACTTGGTTTTTTGACCTCAGAGATGATTTTTCTTGACAAAAAATCATTACTTTGCAATACGACGCCCAGACATTGTTAACAACTCGCCGAATCTTGTTAATAGCCCTCGTTTTTTTGTTTTTCGCACGTATTTCTTCCTGTTCTTTTATAGAATAAAAGATTAAAATACAAGTATATGCAATTATTTCAGGTGATTAACCTATTTGAGAATCGGATTTTAACTTTGCAAGAATTAATCCAGTTATCACCCTAAAGTTATATGCCAGGACACTCCATATAACCTTAGCCTGAAAATGAACCCAACCTTTCCAATTACAGGTAGAAATATTAAACCCTCGTTTGATATTTGAAATAATTGCCTCAGCGGCACTTCGCCATTTTTTTAATCGTGTTTCCATGTTCAAACTACTGACAATATTCTGCATGCTCCCAACAGCCTTATTAAACACAATATTTGCTATGCCTGATTTGCGTGCATACTCAAGGTTGATTAAACTGGCATATCCCCCATCAGTAGTACTATCGCGAGGAATATTGTTATAATTTCCAATAACATTGTCAAGTGTTGGTTGAAATAAAGATGTATCTGAAGGATTCCCTCTCAATATCTGACAATCCAGAACAAGATTGCTCTTCCCTGCTGCCAGATTTATTTTGTGACCAAAAAGTATTTCACGTTGTCCTTTCACAATAATATCGGTGTGTTGTTCATAAATCGAAAATATTTTTTCTTCACAAGGAACATTTTCACCGTTAATTTCCTTACGATAGGCTACATCATTAACTTGTCTCATCAAGACAAGCAATCTGGATAGTTCTTTCTGGATACTATCAGCGATAATACTTGTGGACTTTTTTTTTATCGCATTGGAGGTTTGATTGATCACCTTAGTAAAAAGAATTAATTGTTTATGGAAAAGGGGAATTCGGTTCTTTTCTTTGCGTGTAATATTGATATAAAAGAATGTTTTCTTTGCCGATTTTGTATAATTAATAAAATCAAGAGTGTCAATTTCCTGCTTCAATTGTGCTAATAGGTTGGTACTTGTTTTTACACAATCCCAAATCAGAGAATTATTGGTAGGGTAATGAATATTAGTTTTAACAACGGTTGAATCCTGTGTAACACTTTTCACATCTTCCAAGCCTTCGCTTATCGCAATTTTATTAATCTCCACAAGTACACGATGCAGAGATTCCTGTCTGATCCTCGAGATGTATTTCTGAAACATCTGAAAACTGTATGGTTTGCGACCATCTAATTTTATAAAAGATTCACAGATTCTGGAGTCACTTTGGGCGTATTCCAATTCCCGATAATCCAGTCCTCGCATTTCCTTGAAAATAGCTGCACGTACAATTTGTTCAATGCTTGGAACGTCTTTCCGTCCAAAATTTGAAGTCTTCTCTTTCCCAATAATGTCTGATTGCAACATCAAAATTATATCAGGTCGTGATTCCAAAATAGTATCAATAACACAAAACTCAGGATTAGACGACCAATCTGGCTTTTCGAATTTAAAAAGTAAATCGTTAAATATTTTCATGAATACAGTTTCTTTGATACAAAGATACTAAGAACTTTCTTGAGATATTCTACCTAACCTAAGTATTTACTAACATTTTGAGTTTAAAGACAGACTCTAATTATACTGTTGACAATAATACCGGTGCAGCTCGTATAGGCCATGTATATGTAAATGATGTTACAGGCGGTATTAGCAACGTTGCAACACTTACAATTAGTCAAGGGGCACTTAGTTGTTCTTACTCAATATACCCAAGTAGCAATTCTTTTGGTTCAGGAAGTGGAAGCGGCTCTTTTTCAGTATTAACACAAAGTGGTTGTAGTTGGACTGCAACATCAAATAGTAGTTGGATTAACATTTCCTCAGGATCAACTGGAAGTGGAAATGGGACTGTGGGCTATTCAGTTTCTTCAAATCCAAATACCACCTCTAGAACAGGTAGCATAACAGTTACAGGTGGATATACCTTTACCATTACGCAAACTGGCCAGAACTGCAATTACACAATAAATCCAAGTACTAATACTTTTGGATCAGGAAGTGGAACTGGTAGTTTTTCAGTG
>CAIWDQ010000493.1 GCA_903911455.1 uncultured bacterium | reverse complement strand
TGGCGGCATTTAGACATTTGTGATTATTGTTGTTATCTTAATATTAAAATACCAAGAACAGTATGCCAAAACGATGGTGTAAAAGTGATAGAAAAGCTGCCTTTTGCAAGGATGAATACTCATTATAGTTTTCAATTTGAACAGTTAATAATGAAGCGTATTAAAAATGTTGCTGTAAGCACTCTTGCAGGAGAAATAGGAGAGCCGGATAACAATTTATGGAGAGTATTTCAGCATTATATTCAAGAAGCTTTAAATAGTATTGATTGTTCAAAAACTATCAGAATTGGCATTGATGAGAAATCATATAAGAAAGGGCACAAATATGTTACAATCTTTACAGATTTAGACAAAGCAAGTGTAATATTTGTTTGCGAGGGAAAAGACGAATCTACACTTGCTAGGTTTTATGAAAAACTGTTTGACATGATCGGTGATCCCAACAATATTAAGCTTATTTGCATGGACATGTCAAAAAGTTTTATTTCCGGGCAAAAAGAATATTTTTCGTGGGCTGAAGTGGTATTTGATAAATTCCATATCAAAAAATCTTTAAATGAAGCTGTTAATAAAGTTAGAAAGCAGGAAGTAGCCACTAATGAAACATTAAAGAACACAAAGTATTTATGGCTTAAAAATCCTTGCAACTTGACTTCTAAACAAGAAGACTTATTAGCAACTTTTCTTGCTGAATCTTCTACAAATACAGCAAAAGCATATACTTGTAGGATTGAATTTGATCAGCTTTGGAATGTTCAACAAAATGCTGTTGAACCTTTATTAAAGCAATGGATGGATAGATGTGAAAGCATCAATCTTAACCCTCTTAATAAATTTGTAAACACTATAAAAAACCATTATCAGGGAGTTATTAAAGCTATGAAATCATTATTTACTAATGCTCTATCTGAAGGATTAAATAGCGTTTTTCAATTAGCCAAATTTAGAGCTCGCGGATTTAGGAATATTGATAATTTTATAAACATGATTTACTTTACTGGAAATGATTTTAAATTTAAATTCCACTAAAAATGTCGAATAACCATTATTTACCAGCCTACTCAAGTTATTTACCAGATAACTCAAGTTATTTATCAGATAACTCAAGTTGTTTTAGAAAATTCTAAGCTCATTTCGTCAAAGATTCAATCTTCGCATTTTCCATTATTTTGGCTACAGACCTAAATAATTTGGGAATTAAAAATAATAAAAGGCTTGCTATAAATGGGGTTAAGCCTATTTTCAATTTTGATTAAATCCGAAGTTTAAAAATAGTTTGATGCCAATGGGTAATTAAAGTTATTTTCGTAATTTTGCAGAACCAACATTGTTGTTTATGAATCGTGTAACATTTGAAATTGAAACCAGAAAAGATTTAAATCTACTAATTTCTATTGCCAAAAAACTTGGTATAAAAGGATTTATTTTTAGTGAAGCTACAAAATCGAAACCCAGAGATTTACAGAAAATTTATCAAGTAATTGATAAGGGGGCAGATATTTCGACCTTTGGAGACATAAATGAATGGCAGCATACAAGCAGAGCGGATAGAAATTTAAACTTTAATAGGCAATGATTTTATTAGACAGCAATATTATTATCTATTCTGCAATAGATCAGTATAAATATTTGAGGGAATTAATAAAGACATCTGAAGTGGCTTGTTCAATAATTTCAAAGCTTGAGATTTTGGGTTACCATAAAATCACAGCAGAACAAATCAACTATTTTGAAGCAATTTTTAAAGTGATTGATATCAAGATGATTTCGGACGAAATAATAAATCAAGCCATAAAATACAGGCAAAAGAAATCAATGTCAGTAGGCGATTCAATAATAGCTGCAACTTCAAAAATATTCCAATGCGATTTGTACACAAACAATATGGAAGATTTTATAAAAATTAAGGACTTCAAAATTATTAATCCACTTAACAGGATTTAGAATTATTTAGTTGAAGAAGTTGCCAATTGGGCTCGGTTTAAGCAAAGGTTCTACCTTCTTTTTTTCTAACCTTTTAGGCTAATTCGAAAATACAAATAATTTAAAATTAAGAAACTCTCCCTTTTTCCAAACTCATTCCTACGTCACCACTCCATCATCACTGATAAGAATCTTAACTTCAGGAAAATCTGTTTTGGTGAGGTTTTGAATCACTTTTAATACTTTTTTATCGGGG
>CAIWDQ010000492.1 GCA_903911455.1 uncultured bacterium | reverse complement strand
ATAATAGATTAAGGGTACTTTAGGATAAAGTTATTTTTATTTTTGACCATTATTGAAAATGTTTAACTACTTTTGGAGAATTAAATTAAGAATTTTAAATGACATTTAAATACTAATATATATGAATTCAGCACACTTACATTTAATGTTTACACATTTGCCTATTGTAGGAATAGGAATTGCAGTTCTTTTAAATATCTATGCGATATTTAGTAAGAGCAATGAGATAAAGAAATTAACGCTTTGGTTTTATGTTTTATTAGGAGCATTTGCTTTGTTAGCTTACTTTACTGGCGATGGAGCAGAAGAAATAATTAAAACTTATCCCGGTATTTCGCCCGACATGATAGAAGATCATGAACATGCAGCACTCTTCTTTTTTATAGGACTTATGGTTATTTCTGCCGTTTCGATGCTTGGACTATATATTTTAAAAACTAAAGTACAGCTTTTGAAGAAATTTAATCTATACCTACTAATTGCTGCAATATTTGTAAGCACAATTGCTATTAAAACAGGATATTCAGGTGGCGAAATAAGACATTCGGAAATGAAGCAGGGAGTTTACATAAAAAAATAATAAATCTAACTATTTTATAAATCGTTAAACGTGAAATAAAAATTGGGGTATAGTATTAGTAAGTATAGGCAAAATTAATAATCGAAATCAATAGTGCAAATTAAATCTTACTAATCATTCATTAATACCTTTATTATGTGATTGTCGTATGAAAATAGCATAACAGACATTAAACTGTTTTTGTAACTTCTCAGAAAGTTATTTACTCTCAATTAATATTTAACACTATTTAATTAGCTTCAACTAAACAATTTTGCTTATTTTTGCAAAGAATTCAAACAACTAAATGATAAATCTTAAGGGCGAAAAAATACTTCTAAGGGCTTTAGAACCCAACGATCTTGATATAATTTATGATTGGGAAAACGATGTAAGCGCTTGGGTTGAAAGCGGAAACCTTGTTCCTATTTCAAAGTATTCGGTTGAGAGTTATATAAATACGCAAGATGATATTTATAGTTCAAAAAACATGAAACTTATTATAGAAGCTGATAAAAAAGTGGTTGGTCATATTGATATTTTTGAATTTGAACCCGTAAATAGAAGGGCAGGGGTTGGCTTACTAGTTACAGAAGATGAACGTAATAAAGGTTATGCCGGCGATGCTCTGGATGTTTTGATAATATATGGTTTTGATGTTTTAAGATTGCACCAGATCTATTGCAATATAGTTACCGACAATGAAATAAGTTTGAAATTATTTAAAAAACATGGTTTTGAGATTATCGGTTGTAAAAAAGACTGGGTTCAAATAGCAAATGTCTGGAAAGATGTATATATGTTACAATTAATAAACGATGAAAAAAGTATCTAAAATATTCTTTACTGTATTTACAGTTGCTGTAATCATTGCAATAGCTTATGGTTATTATACTTATACGAGGGCTTATGTTTCTAATGTGCATCAGAAAGCATATTTGTATATAAAAACAGGTAGCAAATATGCGGAAGTCGTAAACCAACTTAAGGAACTCAACATTTTAGATGATATTAAGACCTTTGAATGGGTTGCAAAGAAAAAAGAATATGTTGATAAGGTTAAACCAGGCAAGTATTTGCTTAAACAAGGGATGTGCAACAACGACTTAGTGAACATGTTGCGTGCCGGTAAGCAAGAACCTGTCAACTTAGTGTTTAATAATATCAGAACAAACGAACAATTAGCCGGAAAACTATCAAGACAGATAGAAGCAGATAGTTTAAGCCTTTTGGAACTGTTTAAAAACAATGACTTTCTACAAAAAATAGGTGTCAATACTCAGGAAGTGCGTATGCTATTTGTGCCAAACACCTACCAGATTTGGTGGAATACCAGCCCTGAACAACTAATGGATAGAATACAAAAGGAATACGTTAAATTTTGGAATGCAGATAGAGAACAAAAAGCAAATGATGCTAATTTAAGTCGTAAAGAGGTTTCTATAATAGCTTCAATTGTTGAAGAAGAGACGAATAAGAACGACGAAAAGCCAACTGTTGCCAGCGTATATATCAACAGGCTCAGAAAAGGGATGCTACTACAAGCCGATCCAACTGTAAAGTATGCTGTAGGTGATTTTTCTTTAAAAAGAATACTTAATATTCACACTTCTTACTACTCGCTTTACAACACTTATATGTTTAAAGGCTTACCACCGGGCCCTATCTGTATCCCATCTATAACAACCATTGACGCAGTACTTAATTATAAGAAAACAGACTATTTATACTTCTGCGCAAAGGAAGATTTTAGTGGTTATCATAATTTTGCCCGCAACGAAACAGAGCATAGTGTTAACGCACATAAGTATTGGAAAGCTTTGAACGAACGAAAGATTTATAAATAGATAAATCACTATACTGAAATAATATAATTAGTTAATATAAATAGAAATTACAACATGAGAATTCTGAATTATTTATTAGTTTGCCTTTTGATTACAAGTAGTAATTTGTTTGCCCTTAAGCCAGAAAAAGAATATAAAGTTAAACCTGATGAATTTGGTTTGAATTACGAAAAAATAACTATCCCTACAAAGGATGGTATGCAATTAGCTGCCTGGATGTATAAACCATCAGGCGAACCTCGCAAAGTAATCATTATTAGTCATAGTGGAGATGGAAATCAGTCAAACATGATAGAATTAGCTAGTCATTTTGTTACTTTAGGTTATACCGTAGTTACATATGATTATCGCGGATTTGGTGAAAGTAGCGAATTTAAGATTAATCTTAACTTCTATATATATGCTCAGTTTGAAAAAGATCTGAATGCTGTTATAGATTATGTGCATAAATATCACGCAAAGCTGAAACAGATGGATTTATATGGTATCGGCATGGGCGCAGGTCTTTCTTTAGCAGTTGGAGCTAATAGAGTTGAAGTTAATAAGATAATAGCTGACTCCCCATATACTACTTTGGAAGGAATACAAAAGAAAATTAAAGATGTTAAAGGTACTGATGTTATGATACCTCTGGCATTTGATAAATATATACTGGAACCTGAATATGCATTGCCTGAAAGAGGTAAAAATCTATTTGGAGTTCTTGTAATTTATGGTGAAAAGGAAGAAGTATATGCACAATTAGATGTTAGGAGAGTGCGTAAAGCCGCAAAATGTCCTACAGAAGAATATAAAGCATTAGGAGCTACATTTGAAACAACATTCTCATCAAACAAAGCAAAATATTTTGATGTAGTAAAGAACTTTCTGAAATAAAATCATATGGGAGCTTTCAAAGCATATGATATCAGGGGCGTCTATAATGAGGATTTTAACAAAACAGATGTTTATCGCATAGGTTATTTCCTGCCAAAGCTATTAAAAACAAATAAAGTTCTTGTTGGAAGGGATGTACGCATTTCTTCACCGGAGATTTATGAGTTCCTTTGTCTTGGTATCACAGATAGTGGAGCAGATGTTTATAATATTGGTCTGTCAACTACACCCATGGTATATTGGGCTACTGCCAAATATGGTTTTGATGCCTCTGTTATGATTACTGCTTCACACAATCCAAAAGAATATAATGGTTTAAAGATCTCTCGCACCAATGCACTTCCTGTTGGCTTTGACTCAGGTCTTGGCAAGCTTAAAGAGCTTATGGAAACTAAAGAAATTGTCTTTAGTGAAGTTGAAGGAAAGGTTATTGATATGGATGTGAAAGAAGAATATCTTAACTTTCAACGTCAATATCTCACTGATTTAAGTAATCTCAATATCACAATAGATTGTTCTAACGGAATGGCTTCTTTACTTATAAAAGATATACTTGGAAATCATCCAGTATATCTTTTTGATGATTTAGATGGGACATTTCCAAATCACGAAGCCAATCCATTAGAGCCAAAAAACGTTGTTGAACTTCAAAATAAGGTGTTGGAAACCAAAAGTGACATTGGAGTTATCTTTGATGGTGATGCTGATAGAGTAATGTTTGTGGATGAGAATGGAAAATTCATTTCACCAGATTTAATAATAGCTTTACTCGCTCATTATTTCCTTGAAGAAAAAGGACTAAAGGGTAAAGTACTTCAGGATATTAGATCATCAAAAGCAGTAGGGGAGTATATACATAAGTTTGGCAGTGAAGTTACTACCTGGAAGGTTGGCAGAGCTTATGCAGCTCTTAAACTTCGCGAAGAAGATGGAATTTATGGAGGCGAACTAGCAGGGCATTACTATTTTAAAGATTTCTATTATTCCGATTCAGGGATTATGACTTGCTTAATAGTTTTAGGCATTGTTAATAAGATGAAAAAGCAAGGAAAGAAAGTTTCTGAGCTTATCAATAACATTTCACAGTATGCAAATTCAGGTGAAATGAACTTTAAAATAGAGAAAAAGCTTGAAGCAATGGATGCGGTTAAAGATTATTTCATGCAAGCAGAGAAATCAACTGCATTTTATGATTTTGATGGTTATAGAGTTGAATTTGAAGATTGGTGGTTTAATATCCGACCTTCAAACACTGAACCCTATCTACGTTTCCTTGCCGAAGCTAAAAATAAAGAACTTTTGAATGAGAAAATAACTTTAGTTAATGAGATTCTTAATAAGTTTAAATAGAATATCATTGAAAAAAACAATATTAAATACAATTCTAAGAAGTAATATTTTATTTTTAGCACTATTATTATGTCTTAATAATAATATACATTCTCAAACAAGTAAAATAAAAACAACCGATACTTCTATAGTTAACAAAAATAGACTAAAAGCTTTAATAATTACTGAAAGCACAGTCTATGTAGGTTCGATGACTGCCTTGTATTTTGCATGGTACAGTAACTATCCCATGAATCAATTTCATTTTTTTAATGATGATAAAGAATGGTTTCAAATGGATAAATGCGGACATGCTACAACTTCGTATTATGTTGGGAAATTTGGTTATGAAGCTTTAAAATGGAGTGGTGTTAAAGAGAAAGAGGCCATTTGGTATGGCGGAACTTTAGGCTGGGCATATTTGATGATAGTTGAAACGATGGATGGCTTTTCTAAAGAGTGGGGTTTCTCACCTGGAGACTTTACTGCGAATACAATTGGATCGGCTTTGTTTATTGGACAGCAACTTGCATGGAAAGAACAAAGAGTAATGTTAAAATTTTCAGGACATACTACATCATATGCACAATATAATCCAAATGAGTTAGGAAGCAGTTTGCAAGAGAGGATTCTAAAAGATTATAATGGGCAAACTTATTGGCTTTCGGCTAACATCTATTCTTTTTTGCACAAAAGTTCAGGCTTTCCTAAGTGGTTGAATCTTGCAGTAGGCTATGGTGCCGAAGGAATGACAGGTGCAAGTGAAAATCCAACAGTTATTAATGGAAAAAGCCTTCCATCTTTTCAAAGATACAGGCAATATTATCTTTCTTTAGATATTGATCTAACTAAGATTCATCCTAAATCTAAGACATTTGAGATGTTGTTTAATGTAATTGGGTTTATTAAGTTTCCAATGCCAACATTAGAGTATAATACTGTGAATGGCTTTAAATTTCATGGGCTTTATTTCTAAAAGAAAGACATCTTTAACTTTTAGTCATTATAGTTATACTGTCATTATTTATTACTTCTTTAGATATAATTTTACCATTAATATCAGGTGCAGCAAGTCCTTTATTGAATGTTTTGTTGCCTGTAAGTATGCGAGCTTCATCCCAAATACCTAAATTAATAAAACTTTGTAGTAATTCTCTTCCTCCTTCAACAATTACTGATTGAATATTTAAAGTATATAAATAATCAAGTATCTGAAGAATGATGTTATTATTAAAATCAAGTTTCTTAAAGACTATATTTCCTTCAGTTTCATCTTTACTTGAATTAAAAATTAAAGTAGGAACACTATTATCAAAAATATAAAGATGTTCAGGTAGTTCAAGCAGTTCATCAAGTATAATTCTTAAAGGATTGTTACCTTTCCATAAACGGACATTCAACTGAGGATTATCATTTAATGCAGTATTAGTTCCTATCATTATCGCAGCTTCTTCGCTTCGCCACTTATGGACAATTATTTTAAGCTCATCATTTGTAATCCAATATTGTTTGTTATCACCAGGATAAGCACGCTCAATATCCATAAAGCCATCAAGAGTCTGAGCCCATTTAAGAATAATATAAGGACGTTTTTCTTTATGAAAAGTAAAAAAACGTTTATTAAGTTCATAAGCTTCTTCTTCTAGAATACCAGAAATAACATTAATACCTGCCTGTTTTAGTTTATTAATACCTTTATTAGCAACTAGTGGATTAATATCTACATTAGCAATTACAACTTCTTTGATATTATGTTTAATTAAAAGATCAGAACAAGGAGGAGTTTTACCAAAGTGGGAGCAAGGTTCAAGATTAACATAAGCAGTGGCTTCTTTTAATAAAGATTTATCTTTAACTGAATTTATTGCATTTACTTCAGCATGTGCTTCTCCATATTTTTGATGATATCCTTCACCAATAATAATATTATTATGCACAATTACACAGCCAACCATTGGATTTGGAGCTACATTGCCTCTTCCATTTACAGCCAACTCAAGGCAACGTTTCATATATCTTTCGTGAATATTAAACATTTGGCAAAGTTATTAATTTTTTGCACCTTTGCCAAGTAAAAAACAAACAATGAGAATAACATCAAATAAATTAAAAGACATCATAGATTTCTTTAAGCAAGAGCTTGATGGAATATATGATGAACGCGAAATCAGAAGTCTAATATTTCTGGTAATGGAAGAATATACAGGATATTCTTCAGCACAATTATTAGTAAATGATGACAAAACTGTAAGTGAATCAACATTACTAAAGATAAATTTTGCAATAAAGGATTTGAAGAACTACAAACCCCTTCAATATATTCTTGGGTATGCTACTTTTTATAATCTAAAGTTAAAAGTAACTCCTGATGTATTAATTCCAAGGCCTGAAACAGAAGAACTTGTGAAGTGGATAATTGATAGAAATAAGTTTAATAGAAATATTGAACCGTATAATAAAAATGCAATAATAAAATTACTTGATATAGGTACTGGAAGTGGATGTATAGCAATTGCAATTAAGAAAAATGTTCCTGAATATAAAGTAAAAGCATTAGATATATCAGAAACAGTATTGAAAATAGCTCAACATAATGCAGATTACAATAGAACTTACATTGATTTTATTAAACATGATATATTTAGTAATAATGTTGAAGATATTAAATTTAGTTTTGATATTATTGTAAGCAATCCACCTTATGTAAGGGAGTCTGAAAAGAAATTGATGAGTAAGAATGTATTGGATTTTGAACCATCATTAGCACTATTTGTACAAGATAACAATCCTTTGAATTATTATGAAGCTATTGCTGATTTTGCAAGGTTAAAATTAAAACATAACGGTAGTATTTTCCTTGAAATAAATGAAGCGCTCGCTAGAGAAACTGCAAATGTATTTACATTAAAAGGATTTAAGAGCATTGAAATCAGAAAAGATATTCATGATAAGGATAGAATGATGAAAATAAGGTTTTAAAACTTAATTTTACACACTTTTGTAATGTAATAAGAGTTTAAATTAATGATCTGTTGAAGTGCATTATTTTAAATATTTACTCCTTCTAAAACTTTTGAAGAGTAAAAAACTTTTGGAGAGGCAAAATAAATTAGAAACACTTAATATTCAAAACATGTATTATCACAATTATTTTTATTTGTTGTTTTTAAATGTTTTTATGTTGATTTGAAGAAAGAAATTAGCATAAAAAGAGGGAAATAAATAAAGAAAAGCATAAAAATCACAGAAAAGACAATCTCAAAGTTTGAGATTTGTAGTATTTCATTTTTTTCTCAATCTCAAAGTTTGAGATGCAAAGTTTTTTGTTTTTTTCTCAATCTCAAAGTTTGAGATTGAAAGTATTTTGTTTCTTTTACAATCTCAAAGTTTGAGATGCAAAAAACTACACGGAAAACACATTCTCAAAGTTTGAGAAGCAAAGTTTTTTCAAAAAGACCTTTTTACAATAAATAAGTGTGTATTATTTGATGAGTTTTGGGTTTATGAAATTATATTTGTTTTATTTTGAAGAAAAAAGATTTTAGTATGAATAATAATTCTTATGTTTGCAAGAAGTTTAATAAAAATTAAAAAAAATAATTTAGTCTTTTAATATTATCATATAAATGAAAGAAATTTTATTAATTATTCTAACAAGTTTTGCAATAAATTGTAATAGTCAAACAAAATGGCTGGTAAAACAACAACTGTTAACAGAAAAAAAAATTAATGAAGCTAATAAACAAATTGAATACTCAAATCCCGATACATTAATATTACAATGCAATGGTAATCCATATTTAGATGATTTTAGATCATTATATGTAGAATATATTTTTTAAAAAGATACTATGTATGAATATGATGATTATATAAGTGATACTTGTTTCTTTGGATTTGATTTTTCAAATAAAGGACAAACTTTTGAAGTACTTAATGAATTTAAAACAATAGCAGGATTTAAATGCCAAAAAGCTATACATTATAGCCCAAAATCAAGTCATGTATCCTATTTAATTGTATGGTTTACCAATGACATTACATTAAAAGATTTCATAAATAAACGTATGTTTAATGTAAATGGTGTTGTATTAGAATCGGAAAATGATTTATGTATTCATACAACAACAGAAGTAACAATAATATCAAATGAACCCGAAATACTTAAAATAATGAGATCAATAAAACCATGTAATTTAGACTTGCCTTATGGGATGTATTAATTTTTTTTAATTTCTTAATCAAAAAAGCAAACTAATAAATGAGAAATTAAATTTTTCCTTCTTCTCTTTTATATTTAAACCTTGTCTTCGGTTATAAATATAAAAATCATCATACCAAAAACTTGCCTTCTATAATTAGGCACGACATTTATGTCGTGTGTAAAATAACCAAATACATTTGGCCTTAAGGCCAACAATCATCATATCATTATACAACGCCCTAAAGGACGTTGCTAATCATTAAAGAATACACCAAATTATCTCCCTTCTTCTCTTTTATATTTAAACCCTGTCTTCGGTTATAAATATAAAAATCATCATACCAAAAATTAAAATTGTATTTATAAATAAAAAAAACCTTCACCAAACTAAATTGATGAAGGCTTTTAGTATAATAATAGTGTATAGATATTAGTTTGTCTTGCCCGGATACACTTTAAGTGCTTCTTCAAGGCATTTCATAGAAGCTTTAAGATCTTCAACTTTCAATACATAACTAATTCTAACTTCATTCTTTCCTTTTCCTTTTGTAGAATAAAAACCTGTAGCAGGTGCCAACATTACTGTTTCATTGTTATATTCAAAAGATTCTAACAACCATTGACAGAACTTATCAGCATCATCAATCGGCAAACGGGCAACAGCATAAAAAGCTCCCTTTGGATTAGGACAAAAACATCCATCCATCTTATTTATAGATTCCACAACAATATTTCGGCGAGCTACATATTCATTTATAACTTCTTCAAAATAAGAAGCAGGAGTATCTATAGCAGCTTCCGAAACAATTTGTCCGAAAGTAGGAGGGCTTAAACGCGCCTGAGCAAACTTCATAGCTGTTTTCATCACTTCTTTATTCTTAGAAATAAAACAACCAATCCTTACACCACAAGCACTATAACGCTTAGAAACAGAATCAAGCAAAATTACATTATCTTCAATACCTTTTAAATTCATTGCTGAAAAATGAGTGTTGCCATCATAGCAAAATTCACGGTAAACTTCGTCAGATAACAAATAAAGATCATATTTTTTAACTAAATCTCTTAAAGATTGTAACTCTTCTTCAGAATATAAATATCCTGTAGGATTATTAGGGTTACAAATAAGAATAGCTTTAGTTTTAGGAGTTATAAGTTTCTCAAATTCAGAAATAGGAGGCAATGCAAAACCATTATCAATAATAGAATTAATAGGTTTAACATTTACACCGGCAGCATTTGCAAAACCATTATAATTAGCATAAAATGGCTCAGGTATAATCACTTCATCACCTTCGTTAAGGCAAATCATAAAAGCAAACAAGATACCTTCAGAACCACCTGTGGTAACTATAATATCATTTTCGTTGATATCAATATTACAATGTTTGTAATATTCAACTAATTTCTTTCTGTAAGATAAAATACCAGCCGAATGACTGTATTCCACTACTTTAATGTTAGTGTTTTTTAAAGCATCTATAGCAACTTCAGGGGTTTCAATATCAGGTTGACCAATATTTAAATGATAAACTTTACGTCCTCTTTTTTTAGCTTCGTCAGAAAATGGAACAAGTTTCCTGATAGGAGATTCGGGCATATTAATACCCTTTGTAGAGATTTTTGGCATGATTTGATTTGTTGATTAAGTAAAATGAAAATCCCGATAGCCTAAACTATCGGGATTAAAAAGATTAATAATATTGTCTAACTCTTAGTGACCTGTTGGAGCAGTAGGAGCAGGAGTGTTTTGTTGTTCAGTAGGTTTAGCATTAACAGTACCCTGAATAGTTAAAACAACTCTGTCAGTTTGTCCGTTAGAAGTAACTGTTACAGTTTTTGTAAAAGCACCAACACGATTAGTATCGTAATGAACTTTAATTGTACCATTTTTACCTGGCATAACTGGTTCTTTAGAAAAAGTAGGAACAGTACATCCGCAAGAGCCTACAGCATTAGATAAAATTAAAGGTTCTTTACCTGTATTTGTGAATGAAAATTCACAGTTTCCATCAGCACCTTGCATGATTGTACCATAATCATGTGTGGTAGCTTTAAATTTAATTTCAGCTGCATTAGGATTAGCTGGAGCTTTAGGTGCATCTTGTGCATTTACTAAAAAGATTGCTAAAAATAGAAAGCAATAAGTTAAAATTACTTTTTTCATAGTTTAATT